>CAZEMY010000078.1:0-9182 GCA_964513405.1 uncultured Desulfobulbaceae bacterium | reverse complement strand
AACTCCTCTTTCATTTCCCTGGCGGCATCAGGCCAGTCGTGCCAGGGCATAATAAGGCGAACTCCCCGTTTTGCCATTTTTCTTGCTATTGCCCTGCCGATCCCCTTAGCTGCACCGGGGAGAAGTGCTGTCTTTTTGTAAATATTCATGTTTTCCAGTTTGTTATATGTTATCTTTTACCGGTAAAAGACCACCTTAGTCTGTGGAAAAAGTTATCGCATGATTTAATTTTAAAAAATAAAAAAGAAGAAATAAAAATGAAAAATAAATACTTACTCTCCCCATATAAGTCACTTTGTTTTTTTGTCTCCCTGCTATTTTTCCTCTCTGCACTAAGCGGTTGTGGCCACCATGCACCGGCAGAAAACACAGATAATCCTGTTGCCTGCATCAGTCAGGGGTGGCCCCATGATAACAGCGACCTCCTCCCTGACCCTACTCTGTTTTTTGGAACTCTTCCAAACGGGCTTCGCTATATAATCAAGGAAAACCACCAACCGGAAGGGAGGGTGGCAATTTATCTGAATGTTCAGTCCGGTTCGCTTCATGAAAGCGATGAGCAACGGGGACTTGCTCATTTTCTTGAACATATGGTGTTTAATGGTACTGAAAATTTTCCTCCCGGTACTATTGTTGAATTTTTTCAGTCGATTGGCATGGCCTTTGGGGTAGACACCAATGCCCATGTCAGTTTTGATGAAACGGTTTATAAAATATTTATGCCCTCAGGGGAACCGCAGGTTCTTGATAAGGGCTTGCTGGTTCTTGCTGATTTTGCCAAACGGGCATTGATATTAGAGGAGGAAGTGGATCGGGAGCGGGGGGTAATTCTGGCGGAGAAGATGGCCCGTGATACAGCTGCTTCACGGGTACGAAAGGAACGGTTGAGACATAAATTTGCCGGGACAAGGCTGGTGGTGCGGGATCCCATAGGTCTTAAGGAAACTCTGCTTGCTGCTGATAGCCGCGGGCTGAGAGAATTTTATGATAGTTGGTATCGGTTGGACAATATGGTTGTAGTGCTGGTTGGCGATGTTTCCAGGGATGATGCTGTAGAGGCGATTACTAACAGGTTTGCAGAGTTGCAGTCCGGTGATGGTCTACCGCAATGTTTCGATTATGGTCTGATTGACAAAAACAGAGGGAAAACAGATGTCTTCTATCTCCACGAGCCTGATATTGGTCTGACTAATATATCCATTTCAACTACTTGGAATGTGGAGCCGCAGTTGGACACCATGGCTCGCAGACAGGAGATGCTGGAAAATTTTGTCGCAACTTCTCTGCTTACCAATCGGCTCACCCATATAATTGATAGTGGGGACAGTCCGTTTTCTGCCGCTTCAGTTGGTAGCGGCGTTTTTTTGCAGAGGTTTGGTTATTTCAGTCTGTCCGGGCAGGCTACGGGTAAAGACTGGCAGGAGGGGCTTGCTGTTCTGGAACAGACCTTATCCCAAGCCATCAGGCATGGGGTAAGTGATGCTGAGTTTGCCCGGGTCAAAGATGAGATTATCGCCTGGCTTGATAAAAATGTTCGTACCGCCGCTAATCGAAAAAGCAATGACCTTGCCATGAAAATTACCCGTACCCTGAACAACAACGAAATATTGATGTCGCCTGCCGGAGAGAAGGAGTTGTTTTTGAGGATGCTGGCGGCAATGGATAAAAAAGAGGTCAACAGGGCTTTAACCCGAATGGCGGTGGGGCATAGTTATTTAATTGAGGTATCAGGTACAGCGGATATCGGGGGGAGCGGGCAAGAACCTGAAGAGCAGATAATCATGGCTTGGGAGGAATCAAAAAAGAATTTGACCCTGCCCTGGCAGCAGGCAGAAGCGGTTGCTTTTCCATATCTTTCTCCACCTGCTGAATCAGCATCCGTTGTGGAACGGATTGAGCATGCCGATATCGGTGCTGTAACTGTAATCTTAAATAACGGTTTGCAGGTTAACATAAAACAAACTGATTTTAAAGATGACGAGGTGTTGCTGGCTGTTCATTTTGGTGATGGTTTATTGTCAGAGCCTGTTCCCGGTCTTGGGAAACTGGCAGAGTCAGTTATCCATGGCAGCGGACTCGGCAGGATGACCCGTGAACAACTTAACGCCGCTCTTGCCGGAAAAACCTGTTCACTCCGCTTTTCAGTAAAGCCGGATAGTTTTGTTTTTTCAGGTCAGGGTCTGACCAGTGAGCTGGAGACTCTTTTTCAGCTTGTACAGGCTCACTTAAATGACCCCGGTTTTCGGGAATCTGCCTTTTCCCGAAGCATGACAAAAATTGCCCAGTCTTATCATGCCATGGAGAAATCCATTGATGGAACTGTACAGTTGCAAAACGGCAGGTTCTTTTCCGCAAATAACCCCCGTTACAGTATGCCCGCCAAAGATCAGTTAATGGAGCTTGAACTGGGGCAGGTCAGGGGCTGGTTAGAGGAGTTGTTTCTCCACAGTGGTCTTGAAATTTCAGTGGTTGGTGATATTGATCCGGAGCAGGTGATAAGTCTGGTGGAGAAATATTTTTCTGATCGTTCAGGTCTTGAAAAAACAGAAGGTTATGATGATAAAAAACCTGTTTATTTCCCGGCCGGGCAGGCAGAAATTTTTTTTGTTGTCACAGAGGATGACAAGGCGGCAGTTGTGGTGGGTTGGCTCACCGATGATTTCTGGGATATTAATCGTACCCGGCGCCTGAGCGTTCTTGCTTCGGTATTTGCTGACCGGTTAAGGGCAAAAGTCAGAGAAGAGTTGGGGGTGGCTTACTCGCCATGGGCTTATCATTTTCCCAGTCGGGTTGATGATGGATACGGATTATTGCGTGCTATGATTACTGTTGCCCCTGACAAAGTTGACAAGGTCAGAAAAGCCGTGGAGGAAATATCGGATGATCTTGTTGCCAGCCGGATAGGCGAGGAAGAGTTACAGAGGATAATTGCTCCCGGTAAGACATCAATCAGGGATATCCAACAGACAAACCAGTACTGGTTAAAATCTGTGCTGTCTCTTTCTGCTCGTCATCCAGAGCAGCTGCAATGGCCTCTTGCCCTTCTTGAAGACTATGGCTCGATCAGCAGCGAGGATATACATTATCTCGCTGAACAGTACCTGCTTGAAGGCAATATGGCCGGGTTTACTGTTCTTCCCCGGGAGGTGGTTCAGGACTGATTTGATAATTAACCGCTAATGAGCCATACTGTGGCATCCTGGGCATTTCTGGTGACTTTGTCGGTAACTCCGCCAAGCAGCCCTTTGGAAAAACCGCCCCCCCGTCTCCCTAGGACAATGGTGCCGCAGTTTTGTTGTTTTGCCTGTTTGAGCAGGTCATAGCTGACATCGAATTTCTTTTGCATGGGCAGGACTTTGATTCGGGACTTATCAATGCCGCCTTCGACAAGTACCTGGGTGTGGGCATTAAACAGATGGTTGTTCAGGTCAAGATGCTCTTTGCACCACTGCTGTCCCCGTTGTGGATAAAAATCTGCCTCTCTTCTATCTGGTGATGTGCCGAAAAGTTTGCGTGAGTGGTAGAGAAATATTTCTGCGTCCGGTTTGTTTCTGGCGATAAAGGCAAGGTGATCGGCACCCATGAGTGATGCTGGCATGGTATGAACGGCGAGCAGGAAACGGTTGGCAGATGTTATGTTTCCGTCAATGATCCATAATGGTACTTCTCTGCATTTATCCAGAAGGGCAAGTGAAACGCTGCCAAGAAACATTTCTCCCACCACTCCCAGCCCTCTACGGCCGACCAGGAGGGCATCGTAATTTTCCTGGACTGCGGTGTTGTGAATGGTGTTGATGATTGAGCCTCTGCCACTTTTAACTTCGCAACTGATCTGCTCTTCGACCAAACCGTTACGAATGAGTTTATCCTTGGTTTTTTTAAGATAGTCGCCAGCTTTATTAATCGCCTCGTCATTTATTGATAATATGCCAGACCGCAACGGATCGACATCAAGCATCCAACTTTTTTCCCCTTGCCCATGCGGGACAACCGTGAGCAGATGAATATGGGCACTGTGGTCACCTTTAAACAGTTTGGCAATGTAGTCGGTGCTGTTTGCACTGTATGTCGAGCCATCTTCAGGAATTAATATTTTTTTGTTCATTTTTGATTATCTCTGAGAAAAATGATGGTTATATTACAATTTGATGATACTATAACCGTTTTGGCAAATTTTCATTCTTTTTTCGTTTTTTGTTTTTCTTTTTTTCAGGATTTATTTAATGAAGCTTCAAGATGATCTTTGTCGGCGACGGCAGGTAAAGCCTATTCTTCTGATGACTCATCTGGTTCTCGGTTATCCTTCTTTTGCTGTGAACCGGGAAGTAATCAGGGCGATGGCGGAAAACGGGGTTGACTGTATAGAGTTGCAGATACCTTTTTCAGAGCCCATGGCCGACGGCCCGGTGATTGCCATGGCCAATCAGGACTCTCTTGCCCGTGGAACCAGGGTGAATGAGTGTTTTGAATTTGCCGGGAAAATGGTTAGTGAGTTTCCCGGGGTAAATTTTCTGTTTATGACCTATTATAATATTATCTTTCGTTTTGGCGAGAGAGAGTTTCTGGAAAAGAGCCGGGAGATTGGTTTAACGGGAACCATCATTCCTGATCTGCCGCCGGAGGAAGGCGGCGATTACCTTGCCATCAGCCGGGAACTTTCCCTGGCAGCGATTTCTTTTTTTACTCCGACCTCCACGGATGAACGAATGAGGGAAGTGGTGCAGCAAGGAGGCGGATTTGTCTATGTGGTTGCAAGAAGAGGAGTTACCGGCAAAGAAACGGTAATGGATAAAGAGTTGATGGCGTATCTGTCCCGCTGTCGGGCTGCCACCGATTTGCCCCTTGCCGTGGGATTTGGTATTAGTGGCCGGAGTGGGGTGGCTATGCTGGAGGGGAAGGCGGATATGGCGGTTATTGGCACCGCAACCATTCGCCTTGTTGATGAACAGGGAGCCGGGGCGGTGGGGCCTTTTATTGCTGCTCTTTCAGGATGAAAAAAAGGTGTTTTATGGGTATCGATAAAAAGAATAAGCAGAACAGTCAGGAACAGAATAAAAAAAATAAATTACTCGGTACCGAAAATGTTGTCTGGAACCTTGACAGTCTTTATGAATCCGTTGACGATGAACTTATCAGGGATGATCTTGATTTGTGTAATCAGGAGGCAGCTCTGCTGGTTGAGTTTTGTCAGGGTAAACTGGCAGATCTGGAAGCAAAAGACTTTGCCAGGACGGTTAGGCGTTTGGAGAGAATTGGAGAAAATCTTGGTCGTCTCGAAGCCTATGCGTTTCTTAACTTCAGCACCAGAGTAGATAACTCCGAGGCAGGAGCGTTTTTGCAGCAAACCACTGAAGAAGCCAGCAAGGTGAGACAGCAACTGGTATTTTTTGAACTGGAATGGGGACAGCTTGAGGAGAGTCGGGCCAAAGAGTTTCTTGAATATGAAGAGGTGGCAAAATATCGTCATTACCTGCTGAAAATCCGTAAACAGGCGGTTCATTTTCTTTCCTTTGATAAAGAACAACTACTTGAAACCATAAGTCCGGTGGCGAGAACCTCTTGGAATATACTCTTTGAAAAGGTCATGGGGAATATGCGTTTTGGTGAGCGGCATCGTTGTGAAGAGGAGGTGCTGGCCGACCTTTATTCACCTGAGCGGGATATCCGCAAAAATGCAGCCCAGGATATGACCGATGGCTTACAGGGTCAACTCCATGTTCTTACCCATATTTTTAACACGATGGCTGCGGAAAAGATGATTGTGGACGGGGAGCGGGCTTACGGCTCTTGGCTCAGCTCCATGAACCTTGACAACGAACTCGCAGACCGTACCGTGGATAAACTTATCACAGCCGTGACTAATCGCTATGGAATTGTTCATCGTTACTATCATCTTAAAAAAGAATTTCTTGGTCTGGATAAACTTGTCGATTACGACCGTTATGCTCCGATTCCCGGGATGGTGAAAACTTGTATTCCCTGGAGTGACTGCAAGCGGATTGTTCTTGACTCTTTTGCCCAATTCTCCCCTGAACTGGCTGAGATCGGAGAAAAATTTTTCAGTGAACAGTGGATTCATGCTCCCCCTGCTGAGGGAAAACAGGCTGGAGCCTTCGCCCATCCATGTGTAGCTGATTCCAATCCCCGTATTCTTGTTAACTATACCGGTAATCTCCGTGATGTCTCCACCGTTGCCCATGAACTTGGTCACGGCATCCATCAGTATCTTGCTGCGGGGCACGGCATGTATAATAGCGACACACCTCTGGTTTTGGCGGAAACCGCCTCGGTATTTGCCGAATTTCTGATTTTTAAGGCTCAGCTTGGGCTGCTCACCGATCCCAAAGCGAAGAGAAGTTTTATCTGCGGGAAGCTTGAGTCAATCTTTGCAACTGTGTTTCGCCAGGTGGCAATGAACCGTTTTGAAGATGGTATGCATAATGGCAGACGCAACGGGGGGGAGCTTTCTCCCGAACAGTTATCTGCTTTATGGCTTGATTCCCAGAGAGATATGTTTGGTGACTCTGTGGAGTTAAGCAAAGGGTATGGTATCTGGTGGAGTTATATACCCCATTTTCTGGGGAGTCCTGGTTATGTCTACTCCTATGCCTTCGGAGAGTTGCTGGTTCTTGCTCTCTATGGCCGCTATCTTGAGGAAGGGGACTCTTTTGTGGATAAATATATTAACCTGCTGGCTTCCGGCGGCTCAAATGAACCGGCAGAACTGCTGGCTCCCTTTGATATTGACCTGGATGACCAGCAGTTCTGGAACTCAGGTATCGACATTATAGAAAAGATGCTTGTTGAGCTTGAAGATGGTGTTTATGATGCGTAACAGGCCGTGGAAAATGGAGTTATATGCGGTGACACACTTCTCTTACCTGTCGGACAGAGGCGGGAAAATATTTTTTCCTCTATTCACTGTCTCCTGAAAATGAACCGCCTTTTTATACTATTTGTTTTCCTGCTGATCGGACTGGCGGTTTACCTGGTTGTTGAACTGCCCCGGGAAGCGGATCTGCTTGACCTAGTTCCCAACAACAGCCAGGCGGTACTTGATTGGGATAAACCCGCTGATACCATTTCCTTTTTCAGGGACGGTTCTTTGGGTAAGGGGCTGAGAGATTTTGATCGGACTGGAATTTACAGTGCCATAGGTTTTTCGCCGGGCAGGGTAGAGTTAATTGAAAAGGGACTTGCTCTTTCAGCGGAAATTATTTCCAATGAGTTTGTTGAAATAATTTTTAACAACAGGGTGGTTATTGCCTTGTTGCCGGTGTCTGATGGAGGTTCGGAGATTGCTTCCGGGTTGAGTAAAAATTTTGTCTTACTTACCAGGGTTAGCCAAACCTTGCTGGATGCTGTTAATGATTTGGAGGATCGGCGGGTTTTAAAACCGCTGATACACAACGGTGTAACTGTGAACAGGGTGTTGATGCCAGGGGGAGGGATAATATATTTTGCCAAAGATCGGGAAAAAGATATTTTTATCTTTGCCCTGAACTCTAATCCTGTAAAAAAAAGTATTGATTTATCTTTTCTCAGAGTTGTTGGCATAAATGATGGCATAACCGGAAATCCAGCTTATGTATCTTTTCAGGATAAATCCACCGGGGAAGAGAGTTTACTGTTTTTTATCAACAACGACGGATTGACCCGTATAAGTCGGCACCATCTTTTTTCGGGGCTTGGCGATAACAGCTCCATCGCAAGGTTCTTGTCTGGTGGTTTTGAGGATGGTGGTTTTTTTTATCAAACCCGGGGGACTGCCCATAAATTTACCTCCATTTTGAATTTTAATCCTGTTGTTGTCGACTCTTTGCTTCCAGATAAGCTCCGTCGCCCCCCTGTGGAAAACAGGTTAATTGCCCGCATGCCGTCTGATACCCAAGTTTACTTATGGTCAAACTGGTTGGATATGGGGGGCTGGTGGTGGGATGAGGGGGATAGAATTAAGGATGGCACCGGGAAATGGGGGGAGTGGTTAGTCTCCTTTGTTCAGGAAAACAGCGGCGTGGAAATCTCTGAATTTTTGAATAGTTTCGGAGAGCAGGCAGAGTTTTCCGTAAAGGAAATCAGACCTTCTGTTTTTTTGCCGGTGCCGGTTATTCAATTATCGGTCGAGCTTGCAGACAGTGAAAAAATTGAAAATTTTCTCGATTCTGCCCTTGAACCTTTCTTGACGAGCCAGGTGAAAATAAACTCTTTTCCCGTGACCAGCGTATCGCTTGCCGGTGGTATTATGGAACCTGCATACGGTATTTTTGATAACTTTTTTATTTTTGCTGACAGTAAAGAACAGATTAAGGAAATGTTGGCGACTGGGGATAAACTGGTTGATAACGATGAGTTTATTGCTCTTGGCATGGATTTGAGCAGGGACAAAAATCTGATATTTTTTACCCGTAGTGAACATCTGATAAATGGGGTAAAAGATATTATGCTCTGGTTAAGGGAGTCAGGTAACTGTAAAGGGGAGATGATTGATCATGTTGCCATGCCGGCACTGGATATTTTTTCTTTGTTTACGGCTGGGAGCCTGTGGCTGTCCATGGGTAAAAAAGATATGGTTGCCCAGGTGAGTTTTTTAATTAAAGGCGAAAAGAAAAAGCGTGGTCATCCTGACCATTGATTGGAGATAAAATGAAGAAACTGGTCAAAGATTTGAAAAAAAAAGTGGCCTTTAAAGAGACGGTCAATATTGGAGATGTGGTCGTCATTGCTGCCGAGGAACCGGAAATGCTGTTTTTTGCCATAATAGAGGGTATAGAGAGAGACAACAGCCGCAAAGATGAGTGGTGGCATGTGTCCATGCAATCCTTGACCATCCCGCTGCATGCAATGACCTGGACTTTGCGTATGCCCCAGATGTGTGGACAGGAAATTTTTACAATGGGCGGAGAGGAGAGGTTTATGGCACCCGTAAAGATTGATTTTCAGGGGGGTGAGCAGCACCAGGGGGCAGAGGGAAAGCGAAAGGGTAAGAAAAAAGGGGGAGATACTGTTAAGTTGCGAGTGATAAAATAATAGTTTAGACTGTGTCTTAAATATTCGGGCTGGTGCTAGATCATCGAAAAAGAAATAGCGTAGACTCAGCGTAGACTCTGGGATGATAGTCGAACATTTACACTGTATCTTAGTATGGTTTTGAAACTGCCCATTCGTAAACACCGGGGGAAATG
>CAZEMY010000077.1:0-9281 GCA_964513405.1 uncultured Desulfobulbaceae bacterium | reverse complement strand
TTATATTTACGAACTCTTTCCCATTTTGAAAAAACGGGCAAACCAGCCCGGCGGTAATCTCTCCGGCGGCGAACAGCAGATGCTGGCTATTTCAAGAGCGATGATGGCCAGACCGGAGATGCTGCTTCTTGACGAGCCATCCATGGGCTTGGCACCAATAATAACCAGGCAGATTTTTGCCATAATCAAAAAAATAAATAAAGAGCATAATACAACCATTTTTCTCGTCGAACAAAATGCCAATCTGGCCCTTAAAGTTGCCGACCGTGGTTATGTCCTTGAAAACGGCAGAATTACCCTTGAGGATAAGGCCGGAGCACTTCTTTGCAATAAAGATGTACGAAAAGCATATCTTGGCATCTGAGCTTTTTTAGACTACATCATGCAACTAAGGATAGCCGTGCAGGATTGCGTTTAAAATTTTTTAACATTAAAAGGAGAAACAAAATGGATCCGGAAAAACTCATAAATGCGTTAATGGCAGAACTCCACGATAATCTGACCCTAATGGCCGGGGTAAAGACCCTTGAAGAAAAAAAACAGTACAGCGAAATTGTCCATAACCTGACCGAATCAATCGGTGTTTTTTTGAAACTGGCCGCAGATATGATGGAAATGGACTATGATGAAGACTATGACGACGATGACAACCCTAAAAATGTACCGTTCTAAACGGTAATCCGTCTCTAATATTTAATAATAATATAAAACAAGGAAACGAAAAGATGAAAACCATCAGGGTTGGCGTTATAGGAGTAGGCTATCTTGGCAGGTTTCATGCCCAGAAATATGCTGCCATGGAATCTGTACAGTTGGTAGGGGTGGCTGATATTGACGGGAAAATGGCTACCCAGGTAGGCGAAGAATGTTCCACTGACTCCTTTACTGATTATCGCCAATTATTGGATAAGGTGGATGCGGTGTCCATTGTTGTCCCCACGGTTTTTCATCATGAGATGGCCATGGAAACCATCAGCCGGGGTGTAGACCTGCTGGTGGAAAAGCCATTCACCACCACCCTTGATGAAGCCGACGAGCTTATCAAACTCGCAGAGGGAAAAAACCTTATTCTCCAGGTCGGTCATCTGGAAAGATTTAACCCGGCTGTCCTGGCAATGCGTCCCCTTATCCATAATCCGCTTTTTATTGAAGCCCACCGGATTTCCGTTTTTAAAGATCGGGGAACAGATGTGGATGTGGTTCTTGACCTGATGATTCACGATATTGACATCATTCTCTCCATCGTTGACTCCCCTCTTGAATCAATCCATACGGTTGGAGCGCCGGTTATCACTCCGCTTACCGATATTGCCAATGCCCGTCTTATCTTTGCCAACGGTTGTACTGCCAATGTTACGGTGAGCAGAATTTCCATGGATAACATCAGACGAATGCGTATCTTCCAGCCCGGTCGTTATCTCTCTGTTGATTTCAGCAAAAAGGAGGTCATGTCCATTCGCTTGAAAAAAGGCGAAATGAACAACCAGCCCTTACCCGATATAAGTAAATTTGCTTTTCCTGAACAGGACTCTCTGGAAATGGAACTTCTGGATTTTATGGAAAATGTCCGGTCCCGTACCCTGCCTGAGGTATCCGGTCATGAGGGCCGTAAGGTTCTGGCAGTGGCCCTTGATGTGGTTGAGCAGATCAGAAAGAACCGGGAAAGAATAAAGGATATGCTTGGCGATGACGCTAATTTCTCAGGACTGAACCTTGTCTGAATTAAGGGATAAAAACAGAAACAACCATGTCATGATTGTCTGCGGTGAGGCATCGGGTGACATGCACGGTGCATCTCTGGTGCGGGCCATGAAAGCAGACAGGCCGGAGCTGTTTTTTTCCGGTATGGGCGGGGTTGAACTTACTGCCGCCGGGGTGGATATACTCTTTGAGGCAAGCAGAGTCAGTGTGGTTGGCATTACCGAAGTGATAAGTCATCTTGGTGATATTCTTGCTGCCCGAAAAACCCTGATCCTGCAAATGGAGAAGAATCCCCCTGCCCTGCTCATCCTTATAGATTTTCCTGATTTTAATCTCTGGCTTGCTGCCAGGGCAAAGAAACTGGGAATTAAAATTTTCTATTATATCAGTCCCCAGGTCTGGGCATGGCGAAAAGGGCGGACAAAAAAAATAGGGGCGATTGCTGAGAGAATCGGGGTTATCCTCCCCTTTGAAAAAGACTTTTACAAGCAGTATAATATTGAGGTAGACTTTGTCGGTCATCCCCTCATGGATACGGTTGGGGAGGTCATGGGCAGACAGGAATTTCTTAAATTACATAATATCCCCGATGACAACCTTGTGATTGGTCTCCTCCCCGGTTCAAGAAAAAAAGAAATTCATAATTTGTTACCGGATTTTCTTGCCGCTGCTGAGCTTATCCAAAAAGAGAAAAAACAATCCGTTACTTTTTTATTACCATTGGCATCAACTATTTCCACGGCTATTCTCAAGCAAAATGGGATGGACGAGTACGAAAATAAACTTGACTTACGGGTACTAAAAGAAAACCGTTTTGACTTGATGAACAGTTGTGATGCCGTGGTCGCAGCCTCAGGCACGGTGACTCTTGAGTTATCAATTCTTGGCATTCCCACCGTGGCAGCCTACCGGGTTTCAGCAAATACTTATTGGCTGGGCAGGATTCTTGTCCGTAATGTCAAATTTTTCTCCCTCGTCAACCTGATCGGCTCTCGCAGAATTATCCCTGAACTTCTTCAAGACGAAGTAACCCCTGAGCGAATTGCCACAGAGATTGTAAAGCTTATTCCCGGAGGTGAAGGAAGAGATGCTCTCATCCTTGGACTCTCGGAGGTACGCTGTAAACTGGGCCTGAGCGGTGCTTCCGTAAGGGCAGCAAAAATTGCCTTTGAGGTTATTGACAAACATCATAAGCCATAAAGATGTTATCAATTAACTGATTTCCATCTGATTAGCAAAAGGAGCTATTAAAATGTCAGCATCAGTAGCAGTAATTATGGGCAGCAAATCCGACTGGCACATAATGAGAGAAACATGTGTTATTCTTGATAATTTAGGAATTGAAAATGAAAAAAAAATAGTCTCTGCCCATCGCACCCCTGACTGGCTGTATGATTTCACGGAGAATGCACCGGAGAGAGGTATCAAGGTTATTATTGCCGGTGCCGGCGGAGCTGCCCATTTACCAGGCATGGTGGCAGCTAAAACTATTATTCCCGTCATCGGAGTTCCAGTACCAATTCCCCACCTTCAAGGACTTGACTCTTTGTTATCCATCGTCCAGATGCCAGCCGGAGTGCCGGTTGCCACCATGGCAATTGGGGTTGGTGGTGCCAAAAACGCAGCTCTGCTCTCAGCCAGTATTCTGGCATTAACAGACCTGGATTTACAACAAAAGCTACGGTATTTCAGAGCAGAAGCCGCGAAGGCCGTATTAGAAGCCAACGAAGCAGAGGACTGGTCGTAGTAAAAAGATGATGATAAAGACAATTTTACCAGGCTCTACCATTGGCATTCTCGGCGGCGGTCAGTTGGGGCGGATGACAGCAATGGAAGGCAAAAGGATGGGCTACAATATTATCTGTATGGATCCAAGCCCCAATTCACCATGTGGTCAGGTTGCTGATGAACAGATTGTCGCTGAGTTGGATAATCTTGACGCCGCTCTTGAGATGGCTGAAAAATCAGCCGTACTGATTTATGAATTTGAAAATATTGATGTCGGCATCGTGGAAGAATTAGAGAAACGCTATTACCTGCCTCAAAAAAGTCATATTCTTGCCATTTGCCAAAATAGAACCACCGAAAAACAGCAACTGCAAAAAGCAGGTTTTCCGGTCGTTCCTTTTTGTATCGTCAAAAGTGAAGAGGAGCTGGAACAGGCAATAGAAAAAATAGGTTATCCCTGTGTTTTGAAAACAGTATCCGGGGGATATGATGGTAAGGGGCAACAAGTTCTTAAGGATGGTAAGCAATTAAAATCCACTTGTGAAATGCTGAAATCAACCCGCCGGGAAATGATTTTGGAAAAATACATATCATTTAGCGACGAGATTTCAGTTATTGTCGCAAGAAAAGAAAACGGAGAAACAGCAGTCTTCCCGGTGGCTGAGAATATACATAGGGAGAACATTCTCCACATGACTGTTGTGCCAGCCCGCATCCCGGTCACGATACAGGAAAAAGCAATAAAAATGGCAACGGATATTGCCAATACCTTTGAAGTGACAGGCCTTCTTGCCGTGGAATTTTTTGTTACCGGGCAGGAGTTACTGGTAAATGAACTTGCTCCCCGTCCCCATAATTCAGGACATTATACCTGGGATGCCTGTTTCGTTTCTCAGTTTGAACAGTTAGTCAGGGCTGTATGTAACCTGCCGCTTGGTTCCACCGAACTGTTAACTTCAGTGGTTATGGTAAATATACTGGGGGATGAGCTATCGGAGATGATGGCAAAAATCCACAATTTTGAGGACAATGTCAAAGTACATCTATATGGAAAAAGTGGCCCCCCGGCTGCTAAAAGAAAAATGGGGCATCTAATAATTAAAACTGATCAACCAGGTCGGGTTATTGATGCAGTAAAAATCAGTACCTCGTCCCGAAAGTTCTGACAGGTTTTCTGGCAATCTGATAGCAGTGCATTCGTGAAAACCTTGGACAAACCCGCTATTTATCCCCACCGTTCGGCCGAGGCCATTGTTCGGGACTTCCTCCAACCTGCCGACTCCCCCTATACGACAAAAAACAATAAAGCAGGTAAACAACCGTATAACATCACAGAACCTGCAACCATAATTTTGACCGCCTCGCTGATATGGAAATCCTCAGGACTGTTTACGGCATCACCAATGGCTGGTTTTTTAACCAGCCTGCCAAAATAGTAACTGCCGCCTCCAAGTTGCAGCCCCAGAGCTCCAGCCATGGCAGATTCCGGGTATCCGGCATTGGGGCTTGAGTGTTTATGGCGATCTCGAATAAGAACTTTCCACGCCAAAACACCATTTTTACGGCAGATAAATGCCGCTGCCACTATCAAAAGAGCGGAAATTCTCGCCGGCAGCCAATTGAGTACATCATCCAATCTGGCCGGGAAACGCCCAAAAAGAAGATATTTATCATTCTTGTAACCAAACATGGAGTCCATGGTGTTGACAGCCTTATAAAGCATGGCGGCTGTGGCAGCAATGGGCAGGCTTAACTCTGCCCAGCCAGTCTGTAAGGCAGCAAACCCTGCCAATATTGCAAAACAAAAGGGAGCTGCCACTCCATCTGACATATTTTCAGCCGCAGTTTCCACACACGCACGAATAATACCTTCCTTGTCAAGCTGCTCTGTTTCCCGACCGACAATCATAGATAGTTGTTTTCTCGCAGGTGAAAGGTCGTTATCAGCCACCCCCGCCATTAAAGCGGTATAGACAGCCATGCAGTGACTGAAAAGACCACGGAGAGCAAGGCTCGTGTAGAGAATAAAGGTGGCAGCAAGAAACGAAAGAAGCGGGGAAATAACATGCAAAACCGTAAATAAAACAAGACAGCAGATAGACACTCCGCTCAGGGTTGCCAGGGTGGTTAACGCCCCTGCCCGAAACCCGGACTTGATTCGTTTACGCAACCGGCTTTCAAGACCAGCAGCCAATCTCGCCATAAAGACAACAGGATGGGGCAGGGAACGGGGGTCGCCAAACAGAGCATCCAAGAGACAGGCCAGCCATATGCCTGTCAGCAGAGCAGCAGGAGTAGGGCAAAGTGCTTCCAGAGCGTCAAGAAACTCCATCATTTTTTTCCATTTTCAATTTTCAATTTTCCCTTTTTTACAAGTCAACAAGTTGATATATTTTGTCCATATCAACACTTGCCCGCACCGTATCGGCAAGGCGGTCAAGGGCAGGTTCAAGGTCATAAACCGCACCACCGGCAAGGGGAACAAGCCCCCTGCCCTTCCGCAGCCGGTTAATCCACCAGCGGCGAAAATCATCACTGTCAAAAAGACCATGCAGATAACTTCCCCAGACCCTGCCTTTTTCCATACCGCAGCCGGAACCATCCTCAAAAGATAGTACAGGTTTTCCATGGATATTACTGATGCCGTGGTGAATTTCATAGCCGGAGATTCTTTTGCCGGATGGCTCATGAATACCGCTTTTGCGGGTCAGGGTTTTACCGGTATCCAGAATTGTCTCCATGGGCAGCAGTTGCAAACATGGGGGTTTTGCACCGCCTTGCCCCTCAAGACCATGGGGGTCATGGATAGAATTACCAAGCATTTGAAAGCCGCCGCAGATACCGACAATTTCTTTGCCCTGCTCTGCCGCAGCCATAACTTTTTCAGCAAGACCGCTGGCGTAAAGAAATTCAAGGTCGGTTATAACATTTTTTGAGCCGGGCAAAATGATAGCATCAGCACTGCCAAGCTCATCACCACTCTTAACAATCCTGACAACCACATCCTCTTCCTCAAGAAAAGGTTCAATATCAGTAAAGTTGGAGATATGGGGAAAATCAATAACCGCAATTTCAATAAAAGGATGATCCGGTTTTTCTCCGCCGGAGTTAAACAGCCCCGCTTTAAAACTAACCGAATCCTCCTCGGGAAGACCAAGAGCCGGCAGGAACGGCACCACCCCAAGTACCGGTTTGCCGGTATGGTTAAACATGTAGTTGTGAGCATCATCAAGCAGGGATATATCACCGCGAAAACGGTTAATCAGAAATCCTGCCAACTGCTGCCGCTCCCATGGTTCCATAACCACAAGATGACCAATAAATGAGGCATATACCCCGCCCCGGTCAATGTCTCCAACCAGCAGGGTTCTCGCACCGGCGTACTGACCCATCCGGGAATTGACTATATCATGGGATTTTAAGTTTACCTCACCGGGACTGCCCGCCCCTTCAAGGATGATCAAATCATATTCAGATGCCAGACTGTCATAGGTTGTGCAGATATCCGTCCATACTTTTTCTTTGTAACGGACATAATCCATAACCTTCATGTTGCCCATGGGTTTACCAAGGACAATTACCTGACTGCCCACGACAGAGCATGGTTTTAAGAGAACCGGATTCATTCGCACATCCGGTTCCAGCCGGCAGGCCTGAGCCTGAACGACCTGGGCCCTGCCCATTTCTCCGCCGTTTCTCGTCACAAATGAGTTGAGCGACATGTTCTGGGACTTAAACGGAGCCACAGAAACCCCGTCCTGGAGAAAAACCCTTGCCAATCCGGCGACTAGGACGGATTTTCCCACATCTGAACCAGTGCCAAGCAACATAAGTGAAGGAGTGCGTTTTTTGTTTCCGGGAGCTTCTTTTCTTTTCAACCCGGGATTAAATATTTCCCGGATTGCTTTAACAAGCCGGTTATTTTCATCACTATTACGAACTGCAATTCTAAAATAACGCTCATCAAGGTTAGGGTAATTATCGCAGACACGAATGGCAATATGATACTCTTCAAGAAGGATCCTGGCGAGAACCTTTCCTGAAACTTCAGGATGGCTTGAGCGAATCAGAAGAAAATTTGCCCTGCTGTTGATAACATGAAGAAATGGATTTTTGCTCAACCTCTCAACAAGTGTGTGCCGCTGCCTGTCAACCATGACAGTGGTTGCTTCAATATATTCCTTTTCCTTTTCCTTTTTCTTTTTCTTGTTTATCCCCTTAGCAAGCCAGGCCGCCCCCACTGCCTGAGCCATGGTGTTAACTCCCCAGGGAGCAGTTTTTTCTTTCAGTAGCGAGCATATATCAGGAGCAGCGGCAAGAAAGCCGAGCCGCAAGCCGGGAACGGCGAAAATCTTGGTTAAAGAGCAGAGAACTATCAGGTTATGCCCGCAACCGGCAAGGCTGGTATATGATGGGTTGAAAAGAGCAAAGGCCTCATCAATCAGGAAAAATACCCGGGGATTTTTTTGAATACATTTCAATAAATCCTGACGGTTGGCAAGCTGCCCGGTAGGGTTGTTGGGTTGACCAATTATTACTATATCACCAGCTTTAAGCTCCGAATCAAGCTGATCCGGTTTAAGGGTAAAATCATCATCTGGATCAAGGTAAATTCGTTTAACCTCTACGGCTGCAACCAAGCAGGCCCGTTCATAATCAATATAGGAAGGAACCGCAATAACAGCCCTTTTTATGGGAAGAATCCTGATTAACTGAAAAAGAAGTTCTGAGGTACCGTTGCCGGCAACTATTTCCTCTTCTTTTAGATGCCAGCATTTGCCTATCCCTTTAATAAGCTCCCGACACTCAGGATCCGGATAATGGAGGAGGTCATCAATATGACTGTTAATAAGCACACTGAAATCAGCAGGCGGGCCCAGAGGGTTAATATTGGCACTAAAATCAAGAATATCATCAGGCCTGCACCCTAACTGCTCGGCAAGGCTACGCAAATTACCACCGTGATCGCTCATTGACTACTCCAGGCAATAGCCGCCAGGACAACAGCAACCATCGCCTCACTCAGTTCACAACCCGCCCCCAGAGTATCTCCAGTGGCTCCACCAATTACTTTTTTACAGATAAGAGAAAAAGTCATCACCATAAATAAAACTGAAAAAACTATAAGTACCCCCGCCGTTCCGGCGACAATAAGAGAAATAAAGGAAAATAAAAACAGGCCGACAATGGCAGTAATCCGCAGGTTACCTGTATAAAATAACTGAGCGAGACCACCCTCTTTGCGGGCATAGGTTAGAAAAGCCATCATCATGATAATCGCACAACGACCCGCCAGCGGCATGAGCAGGGCTGCCACCATTGCCTCACCTCGTTGCAGGCCAGCCAAGCCTCCGACTTTAACAATAAGAATCATGACCAACCAAAACACTCCCATTGCTCCGATCCGACTGTCCCGCATTATAACAAGAATTTGTTCCATCGGGCGGCTGCTGCAAAAACCATCCCCCGTATCTGCAAGACCATCGAGATGCAGCCCTCCGGAAAAACCGGCCAGCAACATTACCAGCAGCACAGCGGCCAACAGAGGCGGCAAAAATGACCAGAGGATAAAAGCCGTGCCAGCAGCGACAACCCCAAGGCCAAGCCCGATCAGAGGGAAAAAAATAAGCGAACCCGCGAGTGCGTCTTCGCTGTGTCCCAGCTTACCGGGAATGGGGAGGATGGTCAGGAAACGGATTGCTGCCATTCCTCTTGCCAGAAAATTGGTATGATTCATTTATGGTTGTTTTTTCATTTCAGACAACTGAAAGACATCCGACATTCGCTATGTTAATAACCGTCAATGGTCGATTTTCATTAACCAGTCACCGGGGTCTCTCCAGATCTATCAT
>CAZEMY010000076.1:3944-9360 GCA_964513405.1 uncultured Desulfobulbaceae bacterium | reverse complement strand
AAGTGCAGAATCACGAGCTGATTTTATCCACAAGATGAAGGTTTCTCTCAAGGAACTACGAGAAACTCTTGTATGGTTAAAAATGATTAAAAGGGCAAAGTTCATTGAGCCATCATCAAAACTAGAACCTTTGCTTGATGAAAACAATCAGTTGATATCTATTTTTGTAACCAGCTTGCAAACTGCCAGGGAGAAGAAAACTTCGTAATTCGACATTCCTTGTTCGATATTCGATATTCTACTTAGCCGTTAACTCATCAGAACATGGGGCTTTCAGCATTGTCACTTTTTTGTATTGCACCCGTCAGAGTAAAATGTTCGGCTATCACCCCACGGAGTCTATTGTACAGACAAGGCATGCTACAGATAGCGTAGACTTCGAACTATTCTGCCCTCTGCCCTCTGGCTTCTGTCCTCTGCAAAAGCGATGCATGGATTCGGCAGCGACCCTGCCCTGATAAACAGCCTTGGCGACGGTCTGGGGGCCAAGGACATCATCACCACCGGCAAAAATCCAGTCAATACTGGTCTGCATAGTCTTTCTGTCAACATTGTAAGTTCCCCATAGCTCACATTTTAAATCCAGACCACGATCAACGGTGTGCGACACCTTCTGGCTGATAGCTGAAATCATGTAGTCACCCTTAATTACGAAATTTGTCCCTTCCAGGACAACCGGTCGCCTCCGCCCCGATTCATCCGGCTCACCAAGTTCCATCCGCACGCATTCCACCCCGGAAAACCGTCCATTTTTACTGTGGATCCTGACCGGTGCCGCCAACTCTTCTATATGAATTCCCTCCTCCTGAAGATGCTTGATTTCAATCAATGAGGCCGGCATCTCCCTGATGGTTCGCCGGTAAAGAATAAAAACATCTTTTGAACCGCGACGCAGGGCAACCCGTGCCACATCAACCGCAACATTGCCGCCGCCGATGACCACAACTTTATTGCCAACCTCCACATCTTCCCCGGTTAGAACCCGGCGCAGATAATCAACTCCCTTCATCACGCCTTCTGTATCATCTTCGCCCTCTATGTTAAGTCTTCTGCTCACATGGGTACCAACCCCAAGAAAAACCGCATCATACCCATCATTTTTGAGATCAGTCAATGTCTTGTCAACACCAATGGTAACTCCATACTCAATGGTCACACCGCAGCGTTTAAGTGCATAAAGCTCTGCACCAATGATATCACGGGGGAGACGATAAGGGGGAATACCAACAGAAAGCATACCTCCAAAAATCGGCAATTCCTCAAAAACAGTACATGCGTAACCATGATGAGAAAGGATATAGGCAACAGTCATACCAGCCGGTCCCGAACCAACTATCGCCACTTTCCTGCCAATGGGAAGAGCACATTCTTTGTTCAGGTTTTTATGGTTATCAACCATCCAATCGGTAAGATATCTCTCCAGCACCCCGATGGCGACAGGTTCCCCCCTTTTCCCCCGGACACAACTTCCCTCACACTGAAACTCATGGGGACAGACCCGGGAACAGACAGAGGGCATGGTACTCGTTTCCCTGACTTTCCAATACGCCTCTTCAAATTTCCTCTCCCTGATAAGCAGTATAAAGGCAGGAATGTCATTTTTAAGCGGGCATCCGTCAATACAGGTCGGCTTCCTGCATTGAAGACAACGATTGGCCTCAAGGACAACGGTTTCTTCATCATAACCAAGAGCCACCTCACTAAAATCAGTTATTCTTACCTTTGGGGAAAGCTCCTGGGGATACTGACGGGGGATGGCTATTCGTTCCTTTGCTTTCATAATTTCTCCGCTTGCACTTAACTTAAAAACATGATAACTGTAATGAAACGCACTCATCAGTAAAACTTATCAAAAACCAAACTACAAACAGCAGGTTATCAACACAACAACCACGATAGATCTTACAACTAACATACTGGTGACCATTAGGCAAACGACTTGACATTTCCATGGGTTTAGTAGTATATTTTCCTGTTTTAAAAAGTAAACACATCACCTGACCCTGTCTTTTCCCATAGATACTACAAAAAAAACCTGAGTAAAGAGCGGCATTCAATATCATTTTTATTGATACAAGAAAACCAGAGGATGATAATAAAACAGGCTGCACTGGACTGGTAATGCATGGCTCCACCACAAGAGGATAAAAGATGAAAGACAAACTGGTACCCAGGCTTTTCAGAGTAAACACCGGCAGTTGTAACGGTTGTGATGTGGAATTTGTCTCCACCATGTTTGCCCCCAGATTCCAAATGGCTCCATTTGAGATAGAGCTGCCCACAACCGCTGCCGAGGCAAACATCCTCTTTATAACAGGTCCCCTGACAGCGAGAAGCGAATCTTTTCTCCTGAAAACTCTATCTGAGATCAAAAAGCCATTTGTTGTAATCAGTACCGGAACCTGTTCTGTAAGTTGCGGTATTTTCAGGGATTCATACCCCATCTACGGGCCTGTTGACAAGTATACTACCGTTGATGTGACCATTGCCGGATGCCCCCCCAGGCCACAGGCGATTGCCGAAGGGATAGCAAGGGCAATAGAAATTCTTAAAAGAAAGGTGGAGGGAAAAGATAAACAGGAACCACAGGGGCCCCGGAAGAAAGAGGGAAAAATATTTAAAAATTTTACTGTGCCGGAGAGCTTCCGTGGAAAAATCACGGTTGACCCGGGCATCTGCACAGCGTGTCGAACCTGCGAGGTAGTCTGCCCTTCCGGAGCGATAAAAATAAACGAAGACGAGAATGGTTTCACCCATACGGTGTGGCATAACTCCTGCTGCTACTGCGGAACATGTGCATACTACTGCCCAACCGGAGCCATCCGCAATACCAGTGATTTCGACACGGTTCGCACCCAGGATGATAAATACAGCCATACAGCTGTATCACGGATAGAATATAACAGATGCGATCGCTGTGATAAAAAATATATCCGTGCATCTTCCCCCATCATAAAAAAATCCTTTTCCAGCAAGATTGAAAACAGAGATATAATAGAGACTATGTGTCCTAACTGCCGGAAAGAACTGACATTTGAAAGGTTATATGCATGAACCGTACAGAAGAAATAAATGAATACCTCGAAAATAGACTGAGAGATAAAAACAGTAAGGAAAATAAATACTCCTTTTCCATAGGGGAAGACAGTTACGGAAACCCCCAAATCAAGATATCTCTTGACGACAGAAAAGATATTACTACGGTTGCCCATACCATTGCTCATTTTAACGGTCGCTGCGTCGTGGCGACAGCGTACCTGAATGATGAAGGACACGCAATAGTTTATCATTTTGATATCGATGGGCTTCTCGTCAATGTTTACCTGCAGACAACCGACAAAACAACCGATTCAATAACACCCATTGTAAGCAGTGCCAACTGGGCAGAGAGAGAGATAAGAGAGATGTTCGGAATTGACACGGTTGGCCACCCTAACCCGGAGAGATTATTTCTTGATGAATCCATTGAAGAGGGAGTTTTAAATGATTTCATTCCCTTTTCAAAGGCCGCCACAGGGCTTTCTGAATCGGATATACAGTGGCAGAACATAAGCAGGGGGGGCGGAAAAGATGAGTGATACAAATACAAACGCAAAGACAAAAACAATAGATATAGGTCCTTTTCACCCTGAACTTGAAGAAACTGTATACTTTAAGCTCACTGCCAACGACGATCATATTGTTACTAAAGTGGATATGGTAAACGGCTTTGTCCACCGGGGACTGGAGTCGCTGGTTACCCAAAAAAACTTCCTCCAAAACCTCATCCTGACCGAGCGGGTCTGTTCACTCTGCTCCAACACCCATCCTTGGGCATATGCCATGGCAATAGAGACAATTGCCGGAGTCAGGGTTCCCATGCGGGCAGAGGCACTAAGAGTTATTGCCGAAGAAACCAAGAGGGTGGCATCAAACCTGATCAACCTCGGTCTCCTCACCCACCTTATTAAGCAGCACGGGTTAACGAGAGAGATTATGGACGCAAGAGAGATTATGCAGGATGTCAAAGAGGTTATCTGGGGGAACCGGATGGACTTGAGTGCCAACACTCTGACCGGGGTTCGCTATGATCTTGACAGTACTAAAATTAACTTCATCCTTAACTCTTTTGCTACCCTCAAGCCAATCTTAACTGATCTGGCAGCCAGGTTTGACACTGATGAGGTGGTATTATCCCGAACCAGGGGGGCCGGAGTCCTTCCAAATGATATTGCCCGCAAACTTGGAGTTACCGGGCCGGTGGCAAGGGGAAGCGGCATTAATAACGATGTCAGGGTCAAGGCACCCTACTCGCACTATACCAGACACCAGCCCATGGTCTCAAAATCTCTCTATGATGCCGGCGATGTTCATGCAAGGGCCATGGCAAGATGGGGTGATATAAAAGAGGCATTAAGGATAATTGAAGAGATAATCGACAATCTCCCCCCCGGCAGGATACACCTGGAAAAAAGACCCCATATCCCTGCTGGAGAGGCAACCGTGAGAGTTGAAGCACCAAGGGGTGAGCTTATCTATTATCTCCAGACCGATGGTGGACAAAAACCTGTGCGAATAAAATGGAAAGTTCCGACTTTCACCAACTGGGAAGCCTTGAAAACAATGACCTGCGGCAGCCGGGTGGAAGATGTAACAATGATTGTAAACAGCATAGACCCTTGTGTTTCATGTACGGAGAGATAAATCAGGTGACAGGTTTCAGGAGACAGGTCACAGGGATAAGAACATGGGGACTATGAACATACGAACAAGGCGTGCAAGGAAAATAAAGTGATCAAAACACCAAACAACCTGATATATGTCCATGCCGACAAGTGCATCGGCTGCCTGAACTGCGAACTGGCATGTTCGGCAAACCATATGAAAATAACCCTGGTTGAAGCCTACAACATGTTACTAAACGGTGAAGAGCTTGTACCTTCGAGAAACAGGGTTGTTAAAATGGGCAATCTAAGTGCTCCCATGCAGTGCTTGCAGTGTGAAGAGCCACCGTGCATGAAAGCATGCCCAATGAACATAATCAGGTTTGAAGACAATATGGTGAAGTTTTACGAGCAGGATTGCATCGGCTGTCAAAGCTGTTCTCTTGCCTGCCCGTTCGGGGCGGTGGTGATGGCTCCAAATCTACGGACTGATGCCCCGCTCACGGCAATGACAGCAATAACATGCGACCTCTGCGGTGGCCAATATAATCAGCAGGCATGTGTGGATATCTGCCCAGCGGATGCAATAACCGTAATAACCCAGGATATGTTGCGGGAAATAAAACTTGATAGACATGCTGAGCAACAGTCATAAACCATGGTTACCGGTTGTTAACGAAACAAGGGATTAAAGTGAAAAAAGCATACCGTGCAATACCAAGACAAATACAGGCTAAAAGAGCAGCAGAGTTCAGGTCTCTTGATTTTAACCC
>CAZEMY010000076.1:0-3934 GCA_964513405.1 uncultured Desulfobulbaceae bacterium | reverse complement strand
ACCCGACATATATTGAATTCAACGCTTTTGAAGCACAGAACCAGGGCAACAGATGTCTTCAATGTCCAATCGACCTGTTAAGGGGCTTGGACAGTGAATTTCCTTTTTGCCGCACCGGCTGCCCTCTTGGTAATCAAATTCCCCGCTGGATAAACAAGGTTAGAAACGGCGATATAGAGGGTGCTTTTATTGCGAGCAATGAGATATCCCCTTTTCCTGAAATTCTTGGCAGAGTCTGCCCCCACGACTCACTCTGCCAGGGGGGCTGCACCATTGCCAAAACAGAACACGGTAGCGTTACCATCGGGGCCATTGAAATTTTTTTAAATGAAGAGGCATTTAGACAAGGGTTACGACCCTATTATGGTGAAGATCTTCCCAAAAGCGGTAAAAAAGTTGCGGTTATCGGCAGTGGCCCGGCTTCATTTTCCTGTGCAACTTTCCTGATGAGAGCCGGAGTTGAGGTAACCATATTTGAAAAACTCGATGTTCTGGGAGGTCTCCTGGTCAACGGAATACCAAACTTCAAGATTGACCGGAATGCAATTGCAAGAAGGTTTTCCTGGATGGAGGAAGCCGGATTAAAAACCGAAATGCACTGCAATATTGACAATGCCAAGATGACAGATATCCTGAAAAAATTTGATGCGGTTTTTGCAGGTGTCGGAGCTCCAGTGGGCAGAGGGGCAAGAATGGAAAATGAAGATGCCAATGGTGTTTACCGGGTCATGGAGATTCTTACAAAATGCCGGTGGGGAGCTATACACCATGAAGACAATCCCCTCAAAGGCAAAGATATTGTTGTCATCGGCGGCGGAGACTCCGCCATGGACGGTTTGAGAACATCGCTCAGATCAAATGCCAAATCGGCGACCTGCGTATATCGGCGGGATCAGGAAAATATGCCGGGCAGTAAAAAAGAGGTTATCAACGCCAGAGAAGAAGGCGGAATATTCAATTTTTACTCATCCCCGAAAGAAGTTATCACCGATGATAATAACAATGTTAAAGGAATTATCTGCCAGAGAACAGAGCTGGGAGATCCGGATAAGAGCGGGAGAAGAAAAGTACAGATTGTAGAGGACAGTGACTTTGAAATACAGTGCAATATTATCATATTAGCTCTTGGGTTTGACAATAAAAAATTTCCATGGTACGAACTGGCTAACATAAAATCAGGCAAATGGGGTGAGATAATCGTGGACGACGAACAGAGAACCAGTAACCCTAAAATATTTGCCGGCGGCGATGGGGCCAGAGGGGCAAGTCTGGCTATAAATGCAGCCGTTGACGGTAAAAAAGCCGCCTACGCAATGGCAGGTGATTTTGGCTTGGAGATACGGAAAACATCGTGAACCACGAGATTGTCTCCTCCGTGTTAATAATTAATGCTTGAAAATGATTAATTTAATAGAGGAAATATAAAAATGTACTGTAAAAATTTACTTTTACCACTTGTACTGAGCAGCTGCGTTATACTTACCGGTTGTGGTGCTGCGGTGGTTGGCGGGGTAGCCGCTGGAGGATACAAGGGTATCACAGATGAACGCTCCGTTGGTACCATGGTGGACGATTCTGTTATTTCCACATCGGTAAAAACCAGAATGATTTCTGATAAGTTTGTAAAATCCCGCCACATTGATGTGGATGTTTTAAACGGTGTGGTTTATCTTATCGGAGCTGTTGAATCTCCATCACAAAAAAAGATGGCAACAAACATTGCCATGGGAGTTGACGGTGTAAGGCGGGTAGAAAACCAGCTCATCGTCAGTGGAACTACTGTTGGTCAGTCATTAAACGATATCATCTTCACAAGCAAACTAAAAGTACATCTTTTAAAGCATCCCGACATCCGTTCCACCAATATTGATGTTGACACAAATAATAACATTGTCACGCTGACGGGCATCGTCGGATCTCAAAAAGAAAAAAATACGACTCTTTCAATCGCACAACGGGTTGCTGATGGAAGGCGTATAGTGGATAATCTCAGGGTTGGCAACTGACATACCTGAGGGAGTTATATTTATGTACCGGAAAAACAAAGTTTTGCGAGAACAATTATCAATAAGAAGTTTTTTGAACAGCAGAATATCGAACAAGGAATTTCGAATGATGAAGTAAAAAACTTCTATATTCGAAATTCGATGTTCGATGTTCGTTTATATTTTTTCTGCCCGCAGGGCATTATGTTCTTTTACCAGCAAAAAAAATCCAGTCCCAATAAAAATATCCACTCTCAATTCTCAATTATCAATTGTCACTGGAGTATAATCCATCAACCGTTGCCGAGGAGTAAACTCGGCATCCTCAACAAGTCTCTTTATCTCCTTTTCCGACAGACGAAAATTGACTCCAGCGGCGGCAACAACATTTTCTTCAATCATGGTTGAACCAAAATCATTGGCTCCAAAGAACAGGGAGACCTGGGCAACTTTAGGTCCCTGGGTAACCCAGGAGGCTTGGATATTGTCAAAATTATCGAGGAAAATCCTGCTTAAAGCCAGCATCCGTAAATACTCATAACCGGTAACTTTTTTAATCTTTTTACCATGCTCACCTTTAGCGAGAGAGGTGTTATCCGGCTGAAACGGCCAGGGAATAAAGGCGGTAAACCCGCCGGTACGATCCTGAAGATCACGGAGCCTCTCAAGATGCTCAAGCCTCTCTTCAATGGTTTCCACATGACCAAACATCATGGTGGCAGTAGTACGCATCCCCAGGTTATGGGCTTCTTCCATGACCCCAATCCATTGTTTGGCAGTGGCTTTTAATGGTGCCAGTATTTTCCTCACCCGCTCAGACAATATCTCAGCTCCACCACCGGGCATGGAATCAAGACCCGCTACCTGCAACCTCTCAAGAACCTTTTTTGTGGGCAAGCCGGATAGTTCCGCAAAATGGCAGATTTCCGGCGGCGAAAACCCATGGACATGAATACCGGTCTTCTTCATAAAGACGAGCATATCCTCATAAAACTCTAATGGCTTATCCGGGTGCAGCCCACCCTGGAGAAGAATCTGGGTACCACCCAGAGCCTGGGTTTCCCTGATTTTTTCCTCAAGCTCTTTTTGAGAAAGCAAAGTACCGCCACTATCCTCAGGAGACTTGAAAAAAGCACAGAACTTGCAGGCGGAGACACATATATCAGTATAGTTGATATTGCGGTCAACTACATAGGTGACAACCGGCTGAGGGTGCTTCCTGTAGCGGATATTTTCAGCCGCAAAACCAAGGGTGAGCAAATCTGCTTCGTCATGAAGTTTAAGAAATTCGTCCCCGTTAATCCGTTTTCCCTGGAGAACTTTGTCAATAATTTGTTCTATCATAACTTAAAACTTCCCGATAACATTGTAGAGGGTGTCCCGCTGCACCGGCACCCTGCCCGCTTCCTTGATCAGGCGGATAAGTGTCTTGTGACCAATAGCCTGGTCAGTTTGAGCACCTGCCATATGGGTAATAACCTCTTCTTTGACGGTTCCGTCCATATCGTCGGCACCAAAAGAGAGCGCGACCTGAGCCATTTTAGGACCTATCATTACCCAATACGCCTTAATATGGGGGAAATTATCCAGCATAAGCCGGGACACAGCAATATTCTTCAGATCATTCATGCCGGTGGTGGAAGAGTGTTCAGCCATAGCTGTATTCCTGGGATGGAAAGCAAGGGGAATAAAGGCCAGAAAGCCACCAGTTTCATCTTGAAGCTTTCGCAGGGCATCGAGATGTTCCAGCCGTTCTTCGGTGGTTTCAATATGCCCGTAAAGCATGGTTGCATTTGATTTCAAGCCACATTGGTGAACGGTGCGGGCGACATCAATCCACCCCTCACCGGATAGTTTTTTATCGCAGGTTATCTCCCTTATCCTCGGGCTGAACACCTCTGCCCCGCCACCGGGAACAGAGTCGAGTCCGGCCTGTTCAAGCTCTTTAA
>CAZEMY010000075.1:0-9361 GCA_964513405.1 uncultured Desulfobulbaceae bacterium | reverse complement strand
AGATCAAAGCCGAAGAAATCAGTAAGATCATTAAGGATCAAATAGCTGGCTACGAAAGTGATGTAGACCTGAAGGAAACGGGAACAGTTCTCTCCGTTGGTGACGGTATTGCCCGTGTTTATGGTGTGGAGAATTGTCAGGCCATGGAGTTGCTCGAATTTCCTGGCGGAATCTTGGGTCTTGCCCTTAACCTTGAGCAGAATAATGTCGGTGTCGCGGTTATGGGCGATGTCCGTTATATCAAGGAAGGTGATGTAGTTAAAAGAACCGGGCGGATTGCCGAGGTTCCGGTTGGTCCGTCTCTTGAGGGTCGGGTTGTTGACGGTATTGGTCAGCCGATAGATGGTAAAGGTGCACTTGAAGGGGCAGAATTCAGGAAGATGGAGGTTGTTGCCCCTGGAGTTGTTGACCGTAAATCTGTTCATGAACCGTGTTATACCGGTTACAAGGCTGTTGATGCGATGACTCCGGTTGGTCGCGGTCAGCGGGAGTTGATAATTGGTGATCGTCAGATTGGTAAAACAGCTCTTTGTGTCGATGCTATTATTGCCCAGAAGGAAGCTGGTATTCATTGTATATATGTTGCCACCGGTCAGAAAAAGTCAACGGTTGCTCTGGTTGTTGAGGCTTTGAGAAAACATGGTGCCATGGAGTATACAACAGTTGTAGCTGCTTGTGCTTCTGATCCTGCTCCAATGCAGTATGTTTCAGCCATGGTTGGTTGTGCAATGGCTGAGTACTGGCGTGATAATGGTCAGCATTCCCTGATTATTTATGATGATCTCTCCAAGCAGGCTGTCTCTTACCGTGAACTTTCCCTGCTTCTCAGGCGACCACCGGGTCGTGAGGCCTATCCAGGGGATATTTTTTATAACCATTCCCGTCTTCTTGAGCGGGCATGTAAGGTAAATGACGAACTTGGAGCTGGTTCCATGACCGCTCTGCCGATTATTGAGACCCAGGCGGGTGATGTTTCTGCCTTTATTCCTACCAATGTTATCTCCATCACCGATGGTCAGGTGTTTCTTGAGCCGAGTTTGTTCTTTGCCGGTGTCAGGCCTGCCATTAATGTTGGTATTTCCGTGTCCAGGGTTGGTGGTGCTGCTCAGGTTAAGGCAATGAAGCAGGTTGCAGGTACTCTTCGCCTTGATCTTGCCCAGTATCGTGAGCTTGCTGCTTTTGCCAGCTTTGGTTCAGGTCTTGATGCTGCTACCCAGGCTCAGCTTACCCGTGGTGAGCGGTTGGTTGAGATTTTGAAACAGCCCCAGTATCAGCCTCTGTCCATGGAGAAACAGGTAACTATAATATTTGCCGGTACCAAGGGGTTTCTTGATGAGTTCTCTGTGGATATTCTTGCTGATTATGAGCAGGAACTTTATACTTTCGTTGAGAGTAATGAGCCGTCCATTTTTTCCGAGCTGAAAGAAGAGGAGAAGATCAGCGACGAGCTTGACCAGAAGATGCGTGCCACCATTGAGGCATTTGGTCAGACTTTCAAGGCAACTAAGGGGTTAAATTAAACGGTTGAATTAAACATAGAGGGAACGGTTCATGCCAGCACTAAAGGATGTTAAAGCAAAAATAGACGGAGTTTCCAAGACTTCGCAAATTACCAAGGCAATGAATATGGTTGCCTCTGCGAAGTTGCGCGGTGCTCAGGACAAAATGGAATCTTTTCGTCCATATGCCGGAAAGTTTGTAGATACCATGCGGGATTTATCTGCCGGTATAGACGAAGTTGAGCTTCCTCTGATGGAAGTCCGTGAGGTTAAAAAAGTTGAAATCGTGGTCTTTACCTCCGACCGTGGTCTCTGCGGCAGTTTTAATGCCAATATAATTTCCAGAGCGAAAAAGCTCATTAAACAATATAAGCAGGAAGGAAAAGAAGTCTCCATTGTAACCGTTGGTAACAAGGCAAAACAGGGGCTTAAAAAAATAGTTGATATTCGGGTATCTTATGGTGACATCATGGGGACTTTCCAGATGTTTAATGCCAGGGAAATATCCCAGAATGTTGCGGAGTATTTTGTCGGTGGTGGTTCTGATCAGGTTGAGCTTGTCTATGGAAAGTTTCATTCCATCGGCATCCAGAGACCGGAAGTTGAGGAACTGTTACCTATCAAACCCATTGAAGAGAGTGAAGAGACAGAAAAGGCTTCGGGTGATCTTTTATATATTTATGAGCCGAATCCTGCCGATATTATGGAAGTCCTGCTTCCCTTATATCTTAATGTTCAGGTTTACCATGCCATGCTTGAGGTTGGTGCCAGTGAGCAGGCAGCCCGGATGACTGCCATGGATAATGCCACCAGGGCATGTAAGGATATAATTACAGATCTTACCCGGCTCTATAATAAAGCTCGCCAGGCTGCTGTTACCAATGAGTTGTTGGATATCGTCGGCGGTGCAGAAGCTCTCAAGGGTTAGGAATTGAAATAGAAACAAGAAACATTTTATTTTTTTGATATTTTAATTTGATAGAGGAGGCCATTTAGATGGGTGAGTCACAAGTAGGAAAGATTATTCAGGTCATTGGACCTGTGGTTGATGTTGAGTTTGGAGGAGGTGTTCTGCCTGATATTTTTAACGCGTTGTATGTAAGTAACCCTGCGATCAGTGATGTGCCTGATAACTTGGTTCTTGAGGTTGCCCAGCATCTTGGTGACAATGTTGTTCGTACCATTGCCATGGATTTGACCGATGGTCTGGTGCGGGGGATGGATTGCCGGGATGTTGGTGAGGCCATTACCATCCCGGTCGGTGAGGCTGCCCTTGGTCGGATTATGAATGTTGTTGGCAGGCCGGTTGATGGCAAGGGAGATATTGACAGCTCCAAGACCATGCCTATCCATAGGCCTGCCCCGGCGTTTACGGAACAGGACACAGATGTTAATGTTCTCGAGACCGGAATCAAGGTAATCGACCTGCTGGTACCGTTTCCCCGTGGTGGTAAAATGGGGCTGTTTGGTGGTGCTGGTTGCGGTAAGACCGTTATCATGATGGAGATGGTTAATAACATTGCCATGCAGCATGGTGGTATTTCAGTTTTTTGTGGTGTTGGTGAGCGAACCCGTGAAGGAAACGATCTCTACATGGAGATGAAAGAGTCCGGTGTTCTTCCCAAGGCTGCTCTGGTGTATGGTCAGATGACAGAGCCTCCAGGAGCCAGGGCCCGGGTTGCTCTGACCGGTCTGACTGCGGCTGAATATTTTCGTGATGAGGAAGGTCAGGATGTATTGTTCTTTATTGACAATATTTTCCGTTTTACCCAGGCTGGTGCTGAGATTTCGGCTCTTCTGGGTCGTATTCCTTCGGCGGTTGGTTATCAACCGACCTTGGCGACTGATCTTGGTGCCTTGCAGGAGAGGATTACCTCTACCGATAAGGGTTCCATTACTGCGGTTCAGTGTGTGTATGTACCTGCCGATGACTTGACTGATCCTGCTCCGGCAACTACCTTTGCCCATCTTGATGGCACCGTTGTACTTTCCCGGCAGATTTCCGAGCTTGGTATTTATCCGGCAGTTGATCCTCTTGATTCAACTTCAAGGATTCTTGATCCAAATGTTGTTGGTGAGGAACATTACAAAACAGCCCGTGGCGTGCAGATGGCTCTGCAGAAATATAAAGAGCTTCAGGATATTATTGCTATCCTTGGTATGGATGAACTTTCTGAAGAAGATCAGCTCACTGTTCAACGGGCCCGGAAAATCCAGAGATATCTATCTCAGCCCTTTCATGTTGCTGAAGTATTCACCGGTATTGCCGGTAATTATTGTAAGGTGGAAGATACTGTTCGCGGTTTCAGGGAAATTCTTGAAGGTAAGCATGATGACCTTCCTGAATCAGCCTTTTATATGGTCGGTGCCATAGAGGAAGCCGTTGAGAAAGCAGCAGCTGCAAAAGCTGATGCCTAAATAAAGTTTAGAATCTGGGAGCGGAAATAAAAATAAGTTAGACAGATAACATATTATTTTATTTCCGTTCCCAAGCTGAAAGCGAGGTATTTTTCAATGGCACAGATTCATCTTGAAGTTGTTACTCCCACAGGTCCGGTTATCAGTGAAGATGTTGATATTGTAACTGCTCCCGGTGTGGATGGCGAATTTGGTATCCTGGCAAGCCATGCTCCATTTTTGAGTACGATTAGAACCGGCACTTTGAGTTACACTAAGGATAAAAGCACCAGGTACCTCATGGTCAGCGGCGGCTTTTCAGAAGTATCCAATAATAAAGCTACTTTTCTGGTTGAAAGTGCGGAACATGGTATTGATGTTGATGTTACCCGTGCCATGTCTGCTAAGGAAAGAGCTGAAAAACGCATTGCTCAGGCACAGTCTCAGAGCGATAAATTAAACCGTACCCGTGCCGAGGCTGCTTTGCAGCGGGCGATTGCCCGTCTCCACACGGCGGAGCTTGCCGGCAAATAATTTTTTTGCGGCACACTTGTTACATATAAGGCCATCCTTGAAAAAGGATGGCCTTTTTTTGTGGGGTAATGGAATTTACGAACAACTTATAGGGGACTGGACTGGACGATGTCATCACTGTCAACAAACGCATAGGCTGAGTGTTTGTGAATTGATTCAAAACTCTCAACCCCTATTGAGAACCAGCCAATATCGGGGTGTGCCATGATCATTTGGGCAGCCTTTCTGACCACATCTTCGACAAACATTGGGTTCTCATAGGCGATTTCGGTGACAAATTTTTCATCAGGTCGTTTAAGCAGGGCATAGACTTCACACGAACCGCATTGTTCCACCAGTTCAATAAGATCTTCCAACCATATGAATCTTAGCGGATGGATAGTAAGGGTGACTTCTGCCCGCTGGTTATGGGCACCTGCTGCACTTATTTCTTTGGAGCAGGGGCATAAGGTCGTCATCGGTACTTTGACTTGAATAAGTAGTTTTTGTTCCCCTTTTGTGGTACCGGTAAAGGAGCATTGATACTCCATCAGGCTACTGGTGCCGGTGACCGGAGCCTTTTTGCCAATAAAATATGGAAAGTGCATCTCCATCGTTGCGTGCCTGGCCTCCATCTGCTGGCAGAGTTCGTCAAGTAGCTCAGGGAAAATAGTTGCATGCATGTCTTTACGGTAACAGGAAAGAAGCTTGGTAAATGTCTCAACGCAGGTTTCCCTTAGTCGGCGGGGCATATCTGCCTGTAATGAGATTGTTGCCACTGTTTTCTGGAGAGAGCCGCTTTTTTCCCGGATTGAAATGGGACATGTGAAGTTGCTTATGCCTATGGAATTAAGTTTCATGGTCGCCTTTATACCGTATTTTTTGTACTTCAACAAGTTGGAAAATAATTAATGGCTTAGAGATTCAGGTTTATCTCTATCGTTTTCCTTTTTTCTATCTGTGTAGTTAAGTTTAAAGGTTAGTTTGAATCATTGGCCAAAGTATGGTAAGTTTAGCAGGAAAATTAATGAGGAATTTTTGTGAGCAAGGTTGTTGACAATAATAGTGAAGCAGATGAAAAGATTCGTCTTGACAAATGGTTATGGGCTTCCAGATTTTTTAAGACCAGGTCGTTGGCCGGTAAAGCTGTTTCCGGAGGTCATGTTCGTTTAAACGGACATCGGATTAAACCTGCAAAGGCTGTCCAGAGTGGTGATATGCTCCATATTCGTCGGGGTGAAGTCGAGTTCACTATTCTTGTTTTAAAAACAGTATCTAAAAGAGGCCCGGCAACGGTTGCCCTGACTCTTTATGAGGAAACCGGGGAATCGATTATGAATCGGGAAAAATCCCGTGAGGAAAGGCGGTTGATTCGTACTCCGGCTGCCCGTCCTGTCGGGCGACCTGATAAGCGGGATCGGCGGAAAATAAGGGAATTTTTGCGTAAGGACTGATGTCTTGTAATAGTATACCATCGTAGATGTTGTGTTGTCGGAGAGCAAGCATTTATACTGGCATTTATTTGTCCGACAGCTACCAATGGCGTTAGGTAGGGGGAATATATGAAAAAGGTTGAACGGGCGTTGATCAGCGTAACAGACAAGGCGGGTATAGATGAGTTTGCCGGTAGCTTGAGTTCCCTTGGCGTGGAGATTTTGTCCACAGGGGGAACCGCAAAGAAAATAAGGGCTTCTGGGGTTACCGTCAAGGATGTATCAGAGTTTACAGCTTTTCCGGAAATGCTGGACGGAAGGGTGAAGACTCTTCACCCCCTTGTTCATGGGGGGATCTTAAATCAGCGGGATAATCTTAAGCATCAGAAGCAGTGCCGGCAACACTCTATCCTTGATATTGATATTGTTGTTGTTAACCTTTATGCCTTTGAGAAAACAGTGGCTGACCCTGACTGTCTGCTTGGGGATGCCATGGAAAATATTGATATAGGCGGGCCAACCTTGCTTCGGGCGGCGGCTAAGAATTTCCATGATGTCACCGTTATCGTTGATCCCGGTGATTACGACCAGGTTCTAAATGAAATTCGGGCAACCGGTAACACCAGCCTGAAACTTCGTTTCCAGCTTGCTGTTAAAGTGTTCCAGTTGACTTCTGCTTATGATACTGCCATTGCCGACTGGCTTACCAGGGTGGTCGTGGATGATAATCCGTATTTCTGCGGAGACTGATTATGCTGAAGATGGCATTACTTCTTTCCGGTTCCGGTCGAACCTTGGATAATTTTCATGACCGCATAAAAGAAGGCAGCATGGATGCGGAGATTATGGTGGTTATTTCCAGTGCTGGTGATGCCCTTGGGCTTAAGAAGGCGGTTAATTATGGGTATCCATCTTTTCATGGAGAAGATAATGATGAGATTAACCATATATTAAAAGGTTACAGTCTTGACCTTGTTGTTCTTGCTGGTTATCTTAAACTTTATGTCCCTCCGCGACAACTGTGCCATCGGGTTCTTAATATTCACCCCTCGCTGATTCCAGCGTTTTGCGGGGCGGGATTTTATGGTCATCATGTCCATGAGGCGGTGAAAAAGAGGGGATGTCTGATAAGTGGTTGCACTGTACATTTCGCCAATGGAAAATATGATGAAGGGCCGATAGTTCTTCAGAAGTGTGTGGCTCTTGAAGGTACCGACAGTCCTGCTAATATTGCTGACAAGGTATTTTCTGCCGAATGCGAAGCCTTCCCGGAAGCTGTTAATCTGGTGGCTAAAAAGGGTGTTGATTATTTTTGGAAGAGGGAAAACACGATATGATAAAACAAAAACAAGTTATCATGAACTCTGAGGACATTGACCGTAGTCTGGACAGGATCAGCTTGGAAATTATCGAAAAAAACCATGGTATTGATGAGATTGCAGTGGTTGGTATCCACACCGGTGGCGTGTTTCTTGCCGAGCGGATTCAAAAAAAAATCACTGACCATGAAAATGGAGAGCTTCTTCTTGGTCACCTTGACATTACCCTTTACCGGGATGACTGGAGTCTGATTTCCCAAAACCCGGTGGTTCGCAAGACAGATATTGGCTTTGGGGTGGACAACCGGAGGGTGGTACTTGTGGATGATGTTATCTTCACCGGCAGAACCATCAGGGCGGCGATGGATGCCATCATGGATTTTGGCAGACCATTGTCAATTCAGCTGGCATCGTTAATTGATAGGGGCGGACGGGAATTGCCCATCCAGCCCGACTTTGTGGGGTTGACTGTGGGAGTTGACAAGGGCGAGAAAATTGATGTAATATTGGCGGAAAAAGATGGTCGGGACGAAGTCGTTCTCTATGGGGCAGGGTGAGTAAAATGGTATCTGGGGGACAATCTCCAATACCTGAAGACCTGGCGATTATATGCCGGCGGGTGCGGAAAAAGTCTGAGCACTATGATCAATATAACTTCAGCCGTCGCTATAACGACTTCCTTAAAGCTTTTTTTGATCTCTCTCAGGAATTTGATTCGCTGGAGGATTTTTATCGAATCTGTGTGTCTGTTCCACTTGAAATGACCAATATGGAGTGTCGTCTCTATCTCAGTATGAGGCAGCAGTTATACCTTGTCTGTGACAGTAGTCATGGAGTTATTTCTGAGCCGGTACCTTTGCAAGGTGATATTTCTTTGCAGGAAAGTTCCTATGAGACAGAGGGTAGTTTTGTTATCCCCATCTGTAACAGGCAGACGAGTTGCAGTCGCTCCTCTGATGGTTTTACTGATGGTCTTACTATTGATGAGCAGGTAAGGCAGGGATGTCCGGAGAAGACAGGGGAAACAGAACTCTGGCAGGGGTTTGGTAAAATGTGCGGTCATTTCGGGGTGTTGGGGATGTTTGAAGTCAGTCCGCTTGCCGAGTTGAATGATGAGGATAAGTTTTTTCTTATTAAGTATGCAAACAGGATAGGCTTTAATCTTGAAAACCGGCTTATTGCCCTGCAAAATGTTGAACATCTTAAATTTATCAACACTCTTGTTATGGATATTGAGCACAATGTCATTATCCCTAATATGTATTTTCTTAATCTCTTTAACCAATTGGGTAAAAAAGTTTCTGAGATTAAGTTAATTGAGCAAAATATTGAAAAAAATATTTCCTCAGAGAAAACAAAGGGTGTGTGTGTCGATTGTCTGGGTCTTTGCCGGGATGTGCATCAAGAGTTGCTTGAGTGTCATCAGAAAATGGTTAAGCATCATAGCAACATTTCCATGTTTCTTGAGAGCCTCTTTCGCCGGGAGCATTTTGAGAAAGGGCATCTGGTTCTGCGTACCCGCTTTTGTTTTGTGGAGAAAGAGATTATAACCCCTCAACTTGATCATTATAAAAGTCGCTTGCGGGCGGCAAATATTGAGATTCGTCCCCCTTTAAACATGATGGAGGAAGAGTTTCAGCTTATGGTTGATATTGGTCTCTTGTCCCAGGTGTATGCCAATCTTTTTTCAAATGCGGCAAAGTATACGAAAGAGGTGGTAGAACATGATGGAATACCCCGAAAGTTTATAGCCTATGGTAGAGAAAAAATTGATAATTTCTTAAGTCCTGGTGAGAAGGGGGTAAAATTTAATGTTTTTACCAGCGGTCGCTCAATGTCAGTTGAGGATGGCAGTCATCTCTTTAATGAGGGGGTTCGTGGTGATGACAGCGATAATGTTCCCGGTACTGGGCACGGTCTCTCTTTTATTCGTTATGTAATTGAACTTCATGGCGGTAAGGTTGGTTATGAACCTACCCCATATGGCAATAATTTTTATTTTATTCTTCCCATACCACGGCAGGAGTCATGCTCTGTGGTCGTACCGGAATCAGGCAAATCGTAATCTTTCTATTTTTACATCTCCCCTCCTTTTTATTTATGAATCAGCAGCCACTTATTATCCACACCGACTGGTCCTGTGCTTGGGGTGGTCAGGAAATCCGTACTATTACAGAATTGGGGGAGATGAAAAAGTTAG
>CAZEMY010000074.1:0-9392 GCA_964513405.1 uncultured Desulfobulbaceae bacterium | reverse complement strand
AAATAAAGCACTCTCTCAAGCTGCTTGAGGGTCATATCAAGAATCGCCCCGATCTTTGAAGGCAGACTCTTTAAAAACCAGATATGGGCAACAGGAGCTGCAAGTTCAATATGTCCCAGTCTGTCCCGTCGTACTTTAGACTGGATCACCTCAACCCCGCACTTCTCACAAACCACTCCCCGGTGCTTCATCCTCTTGTACTTGCCGCAGTTACACTCAAAATCCTTGACAGGGCCAAATATTTTGGCACAGAATAGCCCTTCCCGTTCCGGTTTAAAGGTACGATAGTTTATGGTTTCCGGTTTTTTAACTTCCCCGTGTGACCATTCACGAATCTTTTCCGGCGATGCAAGAGAAATTTTTACCTTGTTAAAAACAACAGATCCCTTCGGTTTGGTAAAGAAATTAAACAATTCTTCCACAAAATCACCTTATGATGAGTTAAATTTCAAATCCGGGTTTCAAATCCAGACTGTCGTCCACCACCAAAAGCCAGAACAACAAAACTCTCAACCTTCTGGCTTCTGTCCTCTGCCTTCTGTTATTCCAACAACTCCACATCAAGACACAATCCTTTCAGCTCCTTAACAAGCACATGAAAGGACTCAGGCAGACCAGCCTCAAGAAAGCTATTTCCTTTAACTATTTTCTCGTACATGGTTGTCCGTCCCTCAACATCATCGGACTTGACAGTCAACAACTCCTTGAGCGTATAGGCAGCACCATAGGCTTCCATGGCCCAGACCTCCATCTCACCAAGCCTCTGCCCGCCAAACTGAGCCTTACCGCCAAGGGGCTGCTGGGTAACCAGTGAGTAGGGGCCTGTGGATCTGGCATGAATTTTATTATCAACCAGATGATGCAGTTTTAACATATACATCACTCCCACAGTCACCTGATTATCAAACTTAACCCCTGTCACTCCATCATACAGCACCGACTGGCCAACTTCATCAACACCGGCATCAACAAGCATCTCTCTGATCTCGGCCTCGGATGCCCCATCAAAAACCGGGGTGACAACATGGACACCATGGTGATACTTCTTCGCCGTATCAACAAGTTCTTCATCGCTTAACTGGTCAACAAGCCTTGCATATTCATCTTCTGAGTATACAGATTGCAACTTCTGCTTAACCGCTTCAACTTCATACTTTTCTGCCAGGACAGCAATCTGCTCACCCATTTTTTTGGCGGCAAAACCAAGATGACATTCCAGCACCTGACCAACATTCATCCGGGAGGGAACTCCAAGCGGATTCAAAACAATGTCAACAGTGGTTCCGTCCGCAAAAAACGGCATATCCTCTTCAGGCAGAAGGCGGGAAACCACACCTTTATTACCGTGCCTACCGGCCATTTTATCACCTACAGCGAGCTTTCGCTTGGTGGCCACATAAATTTTGACCATCTTGACAATACCGGGGGCAAGGTCATCACCCTTCTCCATCCGCTCAACAATACCTTCATAGCGATTGCGAACCATGCCGGCCTGTTTTCGATAACGACTATAAATCCCCTCTATTTGCTCCTCAAACTTTTTCTTCTCCGAGAATTCCATGGAGTAGAGTTCATTAAAGTCCAAACTGTCAAACACAGTATCCGTAATCTTCTTGCCAAGCTTGACCAGCACGACACCACTGGAATCCTTAATATCATCTTTGGCTGTCCGGCCAACGATCAGGGATGCCAGCCCCTTACGAACCCCATTTTTGAGACTGCTAAGCTCATCATCCATATCCCGGTTAAGCCGCTCAACCTCAAATTCCTCTATTGAGAGAGAGCGTTCATCCTTGTCAACACCCTTTCTCGAAAAGACCTTGGCGTCAATAACCACACCCTCAACTCCAGGAGGAACCCGCAAAGATGAATCCTTTACATCTCCAGCCTTCTCACCAAAGATTGCCCTCAATAATTTTTCTTCAGGACTGAGCATGGTTTCGCCCTTGGGAGTCACCTTGCCAACCAGCATATCTCCGGCATTGATCTCAGCACCGACCCGAACAATACCGGACTCATCAAGATTGCGCAGAGCATCCTCACCAATATTGGGGATGTCACGGGTAATTTCTTCTTTACCAAGCTTGGTGTCCCTGGCCATGGTTTCAAAAATTTCGACATGAACAGAGGTAAATGTGTCCTCTTTCACGAGCCTCTCATTAATAAGAATAGAGTCTTCAAAGTTATAACCCCGCCATGGCATGAAAGCTATGGTCACATTTTTACCTAATCCCAGCTCTCCCAGCTCGGTGGAAGGACCATCGGCAAGGACATCTCCCTTTTCCACCCTTTCACCAGGCATAACCAATGCTTTTTGATTAAAGCAGGTATTCTGATTGGTTTTTTTGTATTTATATAGTCTGTAAACTGCCACCCCGGTTTCAAAGCCATCTGTCCCCGGCTCATCGTAGCGGACAACAACCCGATTGGCATCTACATCCTCAACAACTCCGCCAGCGGCAGCAAGCAGGCAGGCACCGGAATCACAGCCCACATTTTTCTCCACCCCTGTTCCGACAAGCGGCGAGGATATTTTCAAAAGCGGGACTGCCTGGCGCTGCATATTCGAACCCATCAAAGCCCGGTTGGCATCGTCATTTTCCAAAAATGGAATCAGAGATGCGGCAACGGAAACCATCTGGTTGGGAGCCACATCCATACGGGTAACCTCATTGGTTGACACCGTTTCAACCTCACCTTCCTTCCTGGCAACGATGGTATCAGGGACAATGGACTGGTCAGCGTCTAATTCAACCCCAGCCGTGACAATAGTATGTCCCTGCTCCTGCAGAGCGGAAAGATACTTCACAGCTTCCGTAACAACCCTATTTTCAACTGCCCGATAAGGGGTTTCTATAAATCCGTATGGGTTAACCTTGGCGTAGGTTGCCAGCGAAACAATCAAACCAATATTAGGACCCTCCGGTGTCTCAATGGGACATATACGGCCGTAATGGGTGGGATGAACATCCCTTACCTCAAAACCGGCCCGTTCCCGAGAGAGACCACCCGGTCCCAGTGCCGACAAACGCCGCTTATGGGTTACCTCTGAGAGCGGATTGGTCTGATCCATAAACTGGGATAGCTGGGATGTTCCAAAAAACTCCTTGATCGCTGAAGTCACCGGTTTAGGATTAACCAGATCATGGGGCATCAGGGTTTCGATTTCCTGCAAAGTCATCCGTTCCTTTATAGCCCGTTCCATACGAACAAGACCCATCCGATACTGATTCTCCACCAGCTCACCGACGGTACGAACCCGACGATTGCCAAGATGATCAATATCATCTCCATCGCGCAGACCGTCTTTCAGCCAGAGAAGATGCTTAATACCCTTTATTATGTCATCTTTGGTCAAAACACGATGATCAACCGGAGTATCAAGTTTAAGTTTGGCATTGATCTTGTAACGACCAACTTCTGAGAGATCATAAGTGGATGGATTGAAAAAAAGATTTTCAAAGAATTTTTCCGCAATCTCCGAGGTCGGCGGACTCGATGGTCGCAGACGACGATATATCTCAACAAGAGCCTTTTCTGTATCCTCAACCTTGTCAACCATCAAAGTCTTACGAAATGACTCACTGGCAGTAACCCCGTCAATAAAAAGAAGCTCAAAACTTGTAATTCCCGCTTCGCTTACCGTCTCAAGTATAGACTCATTAAGAGGCTCATTACAACGGGCAATTATCTCTCCCGTTTGCGGATGGACAAGGTCACCGGCAAGAAAACGACCAAGTAAATCTTCACCCTTAATGGCAATCCGCTCAATACCGGCCTTTTCCATTCTTTTAACAAGGGCCTTTGAAACTTTTCTTCCCTTCCTGCCAAGAACACTGCCGTCTTCAGGGCTAATCACATCATCAGTAAGGCGGGAACCAACACAGGTCTCAGGCTTAAAAAGAAGCGAATAGCCACCATTATCAACTTCAACCGTGTCAAAATAATAATATTCTTTAAGCAACTGACGATCATTATAACCCAGAGCTTTCAAGAGTACGGTTACCGGAAGCTTGCGGCGACGGTCTATACGAACATAAAGGATATCCTTTATATCAAACTCAAAATCAAGCCACGAACCGCGAACAGGGATTATCCTGGCAGAGTACAACCTTTTACCGAAAGTATGGGATTTGCCATTATCATGGGTATAAAAAAGACCTGGGGATCGTTGCAGCTGGTTAACAATTACCCTCTCAGTACCGTTGATAACAAAAACACCATCTTTGGTCATCAGAGGAAGAGCACCAAGAAAGACCTCCTGCTCCTTTATGTCCCGTACAGACTGAACCCCGGTTTCCTCATCAACATCAAAGGTGATCAGGCGAACAGTGATCTTGACCGGGACATCATAGGTCATTCCCCGCTCGATACACTCCGCAACAGTATATTTGCTTTCACCAAAAGCATACCTAACAAACTCAAGAGAACATAACCCGTTAAAATCACTCAGAGGAAAGATATTCTTAAAAATTGCTTGCAGACCAACATCCTCCCTGCCATCCGGATCAACATCCCGTTGCAGGAAACGATCATAAGAATACCGCTGCATGGAGATAAGGTGCGGCGGCTCAACAATTTGGCGTGTTTTGGCAAAACTTTTACGAACTCTTTTCATAGTTTCCCTCGAAATATTCCGCAAAGAACCTGACATTAAAACAACTGGCAACCCCCTGTTTACACAACAAAAAACAACAGACGAGCAACCAGTTACCGGTAAATTTCCCTTAAAACGCAGGTAACGCTAAAGGAGAATTAGCCCCTGTAGCGTTACCTGATTAAACCCTTGAGGTTCATGACAAGCAATTTTCAAAAAGAGGAAATCGTTGCCAGAGCCTGCTCGTTAAAAACAAAAAAATTACTTTATTTCAACACTGCCGCCAACCGCTTCAATTTTTTCTTTTATCTCGTTCGCTTCATCTTTGCTGACCGCTTCTTTAATCGGCGAGGGAGCACCATCAACAAGTGCTTTTGCTTCCTTGAGACCAAGAGAAGTAATTGCTCTAACCTCTTTAATTACCTTGATCTTCTGACCTCCAGCTTCTGTAAGAACTGCGTCAAATTCTGTTTTTTCCTCAGCAGCCCCACCAGCATCTCCACCAGCCGCTCCAGCCGCTGCAACCGCAACCGGGGCAGCAGCACTTACGCCAAATTTATCCTCAAGAGCTTTAACAAGCTCAGCAACTTCAAGAAGAGTCATTTTTTCTACAATTTCTACTACCTGTTCAATTGATTCAGACATTATCATTCCTCCAAAAAAATATAAGATCGTTTAATTTTCTTTCTGTTCTTTAATAGCCTGTAAGGCATAAACCAGATTGCCAGCCACTCCATTGAGCGTCCTGACGAACTTGGTGGGTACAGCCGACAACACGCCACAAAGCTGACCAAGAAGTTGTTCTCTGCCCGGAAGCTTGGCTATGGCCTGAATCTCCTCAGCACAAAGCAACTTACCGTCCATAACCCCACTTCTAATTTGCAGGGATTCAAACTCCCTGGCAAAATCAACCAGTATTTTGGCGGCTGCAACTGGTTCCTCAAAACTAAATGTAACAGCAGTGGTTCCAGAGAAGGAATCACTCAAGCTCTCATATTCAGTATCCTTTACAGCAAGCTTAAACAATGTGTTTTTGGAAACCTGAATTTGAGATTGGTTCTGTTTTAGCTCAGAACGCAATTTTTCAAGTTCAGTTACCTTCAACCCACGGTAATCAGCAACTACTGCGAAGTTTGCCCGGCTAAACGATTCGTTCAGTTCACGAACCTTGCCAACCTTATCATCGCGATTCAACGGTTACACCTCCTTGCTTTGCCCAAAGTGAAGTCAAAGAAAACAGATAAGAAAAGAGGAAGACAAATAACAGCACGAATTCAAAAATGCTTATATATCGGTCTCGGCAGGCGTTCGGCGATAGAAGCCTGCCCGAGAATGCTATTTTTCCCCAACTCAGCGTTATTTTAAAAAAATAATGCTCGCAATATCAAACATATGGCTGTGCTTATTTTTTTAAAATGCCTTGATTTGAGAAAAAATATCTATTCTCGGACAGGCTCATAGATACCGATCATTACACTTATCGCACCTGCTGTCTCTGACCTTCCATGGTTTGAATAAGAAACAGGAAAAAAACCGGATAACCCCAGTTTTTTATGTTCCCGTTTCCAACTTTACTAAAAATAAAACTCTACACCTGCAAATAAAAAACCTGCTCTCAACTACAGCGGTCATACCGTCTGCGTGCAGGCACGCACAGACACCACAACCGCAGATACAACTAAAATGATGCCCTGCGGGCAGAAAAAATATAAATGAATTTCGAATTTCGAATGTCGAATTTCGAATATAGAAGTTTTTTACTTCATCATTCGAAATTCCTCGGAGTCTCCGCTTACCTGTTCGACATTCGATATTCAATCAGGAACCATTCCCACAGAACCTTTGATTTTCCAATACATCCAGATAACACCGCAGAGCGGATGTTACCAGCCGCCCTTTCTTAAAAGGGCGGCACTAACTGCCAACAGAAAAAATCAACCTTCCTTGAGCACAGCCCTAACCTGAAAGGGATCGACCTTAATACCAGGACCCATTGTAGAAGAAATAGCAATAGATTTAAGATAAATTCCTTTACTCGATGAAGGTTTAAGCTGGATAAGCTTGTCGATGAAGGAAAGAATATTATCTTTTAGCTTTTCATGGCCAAAAGACATTTTCCCCAAAGCTGAATGAACGATACCATTTTTTTCAACCCTAAAATCAACCTTGCCCTGTTTAATCTCGCCAACAACCCTTGCAATATCAAAGGTTACAGTACCAAGTTTGGCGTTGGGCATAAGGTTACGGGGACCAAGTATTCGCCCTATTTTTCCAACCTCACCCATCATATCAGGAGTGGCTATGGTCTTGTCAAACTCTAACCAGCCATCTTTAATCTTGGCAACAATCTCATCTGAGCCGGCATAATCAGCACCAGCTTCCAGGGCCTCAGCCTCTTTTGCACCCTTTGCAAAGACAACGACACGGACTTTCTTTCCTGTGCCGTGAGGAAGAATAACACTTGAGCGAACCATCTGGTCAGCATGACGGGGATCAACCCCAAGGCGAACCGCTATATCCAGAGATTCATCAAATCCGGCCGGTGCCGTTTCAAGAATCAGTGAGACAGCTTCTTCAAGCTCGTAAAGTTTCTCTCTGTCTATTTTTTCCAGACCGTTTCTGTATTTTTTCCCGTGCTTTGCCATTATCCTCTCCTATCTTCTCCCTGGCATACTGAGGAACGCATGCAGGTAAACGAATAAAAACAGGCGGTTCTTAAAAACCACCTTAAAGTAAAAATTAGAATTGAAAAAGATCCCAAACTCTAATCGACAACTGTAATCCCACAGCTTCTTGCAGTTCCTTCAACTATCAACATGGCCTGATCTATGTCATAGGCATTAAGGTCAGGCATCTTAATCTCAGCTATCTCCCTGATCTTATCCTTTGACAACTCGGCAACCCTTTCCCGTTTCGGATTTCCCGACCCTTTACTCACCCCAGCAGCTTTAAGAATGAGAACTGAAGCAGGAGGAGTTTTGGTAATAAACGAAAAGGAACGATCATTGTACACAGTTATAACAACCGGAACAATCGTATCGCCCACAGACTGGGTTTTTGCATTAAAAGCCTTGCAGAACTCCATGATATTCACACCATGTTGCCCCAATGCAGGGCCAACTGGCGGTGAAGGGTTAGCCTTGCCGGCTGGTATCTGCAACTTGATATATGATTGATTTTTTTTTGCCATTATCTTTATACCTCCATGGTAATCATCCCCAGGAGCGTTAAAACTCGACTTAAGGACATATTGTCTGCGGACAAAATATCCCCTCAACAGGAATTATTCTCACAGAAATTTTATTGTTTCTATATATTAATCTTTACTGACCTGAACATACTCTAACTCAACCGGGGTAAGCCGACCGAAGATGGAAACCTTAACCTTGACTCTACCTTTATCAGGATATACCTCTTCAATCTCACCCTGAAAACTGGCAAAAGGACCATCAACAACCCTGACAATATCACCTTCAGAAAAAATGACTTTTTGCTTAGGTGCATTGGCCCCCTCTTCCATCCGACCAATAATCCGGCCGGCCTCCTCTTCGGTCAACGAGGGAACCAGTTTATGTAAATCCTCACCTGCAACAGCCTGATTGGCATTAACCCCAACAAAGCCGGTAACCTTTGGGGTTGCCAGAACTGCATGCCAGCTGTCCTGATTCATCTCCATCTGCACCAGGATATAACCGGGGAAAAACTTCCTCTCAGAAGTCTTTCTTTTACCCTTAACCATCTCCACTACCTGCTCAGTGGGGACAAGGATATCACCAAACAGCTCTTCCTGAGCAGTGGAACGAACGGACTCCAAGAGAGAGTCCTTAACCTTTACCTCTGCACCAGTATGAGTGTGCACTATGTACCATTTTTTTGACATCAGGGAACAATTGTTAATGGTTAATGGTTAATGGTTAATGATTAACCACCGTCCTCTGTCTTCTGATAAGAAGGCACGATTATATTATCGAAGAACTGACGAGACCAGTTTGCCGAGAATAAGATCAACTGAACCAAGGTACAGAGCCATAAAAAGAACAAAGACGGAAACAAGTCCGGTCAGACCAAGGGTAACCTTTTTGTCAGGCCAGACAATCTTCCTAAACTCCGCCCTTACCTCAAAAATAAAATTGCGAACCACAGAAGGGCGAAAAACCGCCAAACCGCTAACTTCGGGGTTATCCTGCTTAACGCCTGCACTTGTTTTTGTCTTGCTCTTTTTCTTGCTTGCCATCCGTCTACCACTTCTGATTTTTAAAACACAGTGCCATTAGGGCGAAAGCTGTCCTCTGTCCTCTGACACTGGCAGGCCAGGAGGGACTCGAACCCCCAGCACCCGGATTTGGAATCCGACGCTCTACCAATTAGAGCTACTGGCCTGCACATAGAAACAAAATGCAAAAAACAGGTAAACCAGCTATTACTTGGTTTCCTTGTGCAAAGTATGAGATTTACAGAAAGGACAGAACTTCTTCAACTCCAGCTTATGCGGAATAGTTCTCTTATTTTTTGTTGTCGTATAGTTGCGCTGCTTGCAGTCGATGCAGGCAAGTGTAATAATATCTCTCATCAATAATCCCCATATCCAGCACCCTCAAAAAAAAGCCTTGGACAATTAAAAAATAGATAACGACCAGCTACAACCGTTCCCACGCTGGAGCGTGGGAACGAGATCAAAAAGTAGATAACGGAAAGAAACAAGAGGCTGTATGTACCAGCTCAAGTCATTCCTGTAAACCATTACTCTATAATTTCGCTAATAACACCGGCACCAACAGTCCGACCACCTTCACGG
>CAZEMY010000073.1:0-9444 GCA_964513405.1 uncultured Desulfobulbaceae bacterium | reverse complement strand
GAAAAAAGTAGATCGCTATTTGTCCAACATCATGGTTGAACGGAATGCTGAGCAGGCAATGGGGATATTGCTTGATCCCCGGACAGGAAGGGTGCTGTCTCTTTCCAGTCTTCCCTCCTTCGATGGAAATCATTTCTGGAATGCCAGTGAAGTGCAACGAGAGAACAGGGTGTTCAGCCCTGTTTTGAGCAAAGAGCTGATTCGCCCCATATTAACCAGGGCGGCAGCGATTATGAAAAATGATATTCATAGAGAGTTACTTTTACCGGCAACGGTGGCGGTCCCTGACTTTGGTCTTGATAAAGATTCTGTCAGTATGATTACAAAAGAACTGGGCTTCCGCAAGCCGGTTTTTGGTGGAGTGTTACCTGAGAGAAAGGTGGCGGGGAAGGTGTATGAACGGGGAGATGATGATTTAATCAGCCTTGCCGAGATAGGGGTCGGGCTGGCAAGTCTGGTTAATGGTGGCTGGAGGATAGCCCCGGTCTTCCTTGATTATGTTTACGATTTGGAGAAAAAAAAATCTTTTTCTCTGAACCAGCAGGCAGTTTCCAGAAGACTTGTGGTCTCACCGGTTATGGGGGTGGTTTTGCGCAGGCAGTTGCTCTCATCCATAGAAGAAAATGGGATGGTTTCCTTTACCGGTAGCAATACCAGGGTTGTTCCTGCCGGGTTGTTCAGTCGTTATATTCAGCAGGAATTTTTTGGGGGTCTTGTCAGGGGGGAGAATGGAGAGTCTCTGCTTTTGCTTATTGCTGTTGAAAAAAATAACCTTGCTCCGTTTGCCAGGCAAGATGGGGAAAAAGAAAAAAAGAGCCTGAAAGAGCATGGCAGGTCTCTTCTTGCGGATCTGTATATTGTCGATAAGAGAGAAAATGTTGCTGCCCGCCCGGTTTCCCGAAACAAAGATAATAAAGAACGGTTTTTGATTTCAATGAAGATGGAAGATGTTACTCCAGTTGTCGAAACAGAGAGGCTGCTCTTAGAGATGCCGCTGGTGGTCGGGAGCAGTCTCAGGGAAGGGTTACAGGCATTGAGTCAGCATAATTGCCGGGTTGTGGTCAAGGGGAGCGGTAGGATTATCAGTCAGTACCCGTTGCCCCGGCAACGGTTGCAGGAAGGGGGAGAGTGTATTCTCAGTTTAGAGGTAAACATTTAAAATAGCTTAAGGTCTACGGCTTAAATATCTGTGGCTTGCACTGTGTAAGGTCTGTTATGCAACTGAACGAAGTTGAACAAATTATTTTTGCAACCGTAACCGGCTCTGTGGGTGATACGGTTATATCCATGATAACCGCCGACTCCCGTCAGGTTGAAGTGGGGGCATTGTTTGTGGCTGTACGGGGTCATGGCGGGGATGGTCATGACTTTATTGCCCAGGCGGTGGAGCGGGGTTGTGTCGGGGTGGTCGGCGAAAAAAAGCCGCCTGGTTTTGTCGGCACAGTTCCATTTTTCCAGGTTAGTGATGCTCGCCATGGGTTGGGGATGTTGGCCGCAGAGTTTTATGGTAATCCGGGCGGGAAGCTTACCCTGATCGGTTTGACCGGTACAAACGGCAAGACCACTACTTCCTGGATAGTTGAGGCTATATTGCAGCAGGCGTGTCTGAGAGTCGGGGTTATCGGGACTGTGAATTATCGCTATCAGGGGCCAGATGGTAAAATGGTTGTTCGGCCAGCTCCGCTTACTACTCCAGGCCCGGTTCAGCTCCAGTCTCTCCTTGGAGAAATGGTAGAGGCCGGGGTTACCCATGTGGTTATCGAAGCCTCTTCCCATGCCCTTCACCAGGGCAGGTTGGCGGGATTGTTGTTTTCGGTGGCCCTGTTCACCAATTTAAGCCGTGATCATCTTGATTATCACCGTGATATGGATGATTACTTTGAAGCTAAAAAACTGTTATTTACCTCCTGTCTGCAAAAAGACGGGGTCTCTGTGGTGGTTGTTGACCCGGGAAAAGACAATGATTACGGGAGCCGGCTGGCTAAAGAACTCAGCGGGCAAGAGGTGATCAGGGTTTCTTCTTCTCCAAATGAAGGCAGTCAGGTCTTTGCCGATAATCTCGGATTAAGTATTGAAGGCAGTTCGTTTATCCTTTCAATTCCGGAAAAAGGGGTTAAAGAGCAGGTCAAATCACCCCTGGTCGGTAAACATAATGTTTTAAATGAAATCGGGGCAGCAGGGGTTGCCTTTGCCCTCGGTGTAGATGCATCCTGCATCCGGGAGGCTTTAAACAGGCTTGAAACTGTACCGGGGCGGTTAGAGAGAGTGTTCCCCGGCGGCGAGTATGATAAGGGGGAACTGCCGGCTGTTTTTGTTGATTATGCCCATACCCCGGCTGGTTTGGAAAGTGTTCTCGCAACTCTAAAGCCGCTTGCTCCGGGTCGGTTGGTTTGCCTGTTTGGTTGCGGAGGTGATCGTGACAAAGGTAAGCGGTCATTAATGGGAGAAGTTGCCGGTCGTCTGGCAGACATTGTTGTGGTTACTTCCGATAATCCAAGAACTGAGGTTCCCAAGGCGATAATTTCTGAAATCCAGCCGGGTCTCAAGAAGGCGGGCAGGGCAGAAAAAACCGGAGCTGAACTTTTCCATACCAGTGCCGGCGGGGATGAAGGGGGATATGTGATTGAAGAAGATCGGAGAAATGCCATTCACCTGGCATGTGGTGGCAGTAAATCCGGGGGCGTAGTGGTGATCGCCGGCAAGGGACATGAGGAGTACCAGATAAATGGAGCTGATATGGAATTTTTCTCTGATCTCGTTGAGGTAAAAAACGGTTTTGCTGCCTGGACGGTTGATACTCTTGTTAAAGCCACAGGCGGTAAATCGCTTGCCGAAACCCCGGCAAAACGGCTTATATTTTCCGCAATTTGCACGGATACCCGTCTAATAAAGGGTGGCGATGTTTTTGTTGCCCTGCGGGGGGATAAATTTGATGGTCATGATTTTGTGCAGGATGCGGCGGCAAAAGGAGCAGGAGCGGTGGTGGTTGAAGAACCTCCCGCCGGGCTCAAAGACAATGTCCATGTGATTATAGTTGACGATACCCTTAAGGCACTTGGTGACCTGGCCGGATTCAGAAGGAGACTGCTTGCAGATGATCTCAAGGTGGTCGGTATCACCGGCAGCAGCGGCAAGACCACGCTCAAGGAGATGGCCGCAGCAATTTTTACGGAGTTCTATCATGACGACAGCGGGTATGGTCGTTCAGCAGTGCTTAAAACCGAAGGAAATTTTAATAATCTCGTAGGTCTTCCCCTGTCACTTTTGCCGCTCGACGGAGAACATCTGGTTGCGGTCATGGAAATGGGGATGAATGCATTTGGGGAGATTGGGCGGATGGCAGAAATTGCCAATCCTGATGTTGCCTGTATAAACAATGTCCATGCCGCTCACCTTGAAGGGGTTGGCAGCTTGGAAGGTGTGGCAAGGGCCAAAGGAGAACTTTTTGAAAAGTTGCGGCCGGATGGTTTGAGGATAGTAAACTTTGATGACCCATTTGTGGTTAAACTTGCAAAAAAATATCCGGGCCCCGAGATCGGTTTTGCAGTGACGGCAGCCGGCAGGAAACGAAAACCGTTGATCAGGGTGACCAGAGTAACTTCTCTTGGAGAAAATGGCAGCCGTTTCACCCTTCATATTGGTGAGTGGAAAGAGAGAATCACCATCCCGGTGCCGGGGAATCATAATGTCCATAATGCGGCGGCAGCAACTGCGATATGCCATGGATGCGGGGTCGATAAAGATGCAATAATAAGAGGGCTTGGCCATTATACCAAGGTGGACAAGCGGATGCAGTTTATGGAGATGCCCGGAGGTCTGCAGGTACTCGATGACAGCTATAACGCCAACCCGTCCTCAATGGAGGCGGCATTACGGACAGTTGCCTCTTTTGGAGATAAGAATTGTCGGAGAGTGGCAGCCCTCGGTGATATGCTTGAACTCGGGTGTGAAGCAGAAGAACGGCACAAAGAGATTGGCCGTCTGCTTGCGACCCTTGGCTACGATATGGTGGCGGTCACCGGCGAGTATGGTGAGCAATATCTTGCCGGGGCAAGGGAAGCGGGGATGGGCAGTGATCAGATGATGCGTTTTGCCCGGACTCCTGCCATGGCTGATTGGCTTTATCATCTTTTGATTGCCGGCAGGCTTGGTGAGGGGGACTGGTTGTTGGTTAAAGGTTCGCGGGGGATGCGAATGGAAAAATTGCTCTTTGAGCTGCAGAATCGTTTTGATCCTGCCATGAACGGGAGAGAGTTATAAGATGTTTTATCTTTTTCTTTTTCCGCTTCATGTCGAGTTAAGCTGGCTCAATGTTTTTCAGTACATTACTTTCCGGGCCATTGGGGCTGCCATAACCTCTTTTGTTATTCTCTTTGTTGTCGGTCCTTATCTGATTCGCTGGCTGAAACGAAAACAGATTGGCCAGGTGGTTCGTGATGACGGGCCGGAGACCCATCTTTGCAAGCAGGGTGTGCCGACCATGGGCGGGGTTCTGATTATTGCCGCTATGATAATTTCAACTCTCCTCTGGGCTGATCTAACCAGTGGCCTGGTCTGGATTTTGATGGGGGTTTGTCTGTTTTTTGGCGGGATAGGGGCCTTTGACGATTGGCAGAAGATAACAAAAGGAAACTCAAAGGGATTGTCGGCAAAGGGAAAGCTGGTTCTCCAATTACTCGGTGCTTCCATGGTTGGCTTATATCTTATCCTTCATCCCCAATATGACGGGGTGATGGTTGTTCCTTTTTTTAAGGATATACTCCCTGATCTTGGCTGGTGGTATATCCCCTTTACCATGCTGGTGATTGTCGGTGCCTCAAATGCGGTTAACCTTACAGATGGGCTTGACGGGCTGGTGGCGGGACCGATGCTGATTTCCAGTGCGGTATATCTGATATTTTCATATGCGGCCGGACATGCGATTATTGCCAGTTATCTGCAGATACCTTTTATTCCCGGAGCTGGCGAAGTGGCAGTGTTTTGTGCAACCATGATTGGTGCCTGTCTTGGTTTTCTCTGGTTTAACGCCTACCCAGCCCAGATTTTTATGGGCGATGTTGGGGCATTGTCCTTAGGCGGCACCCTCGGGGCAGTGGCAGTTATTACCAAGCAGGAGCTTCTCCTGGTCATTGTTGGCGGTGTCTTTGTGATGGAGGCGGTTTCGGTGATGATTCAAGTGGGTTATTTCAAGATGAGCGGTGGCAAAAGAGTGTTTCTCATGGCTCCGATCCACCATCATTTTGAGAAAAAAGGCTGGGCTGAGCCAAAGGTGGTGATGCGGTTCTGGATTATTTCAATTATTCTCGGGTTGTTGGCTCTTGCCACCCTGAAACTAAGGTAAGAAAAGATGGAACTTACCGGTAAGCGAGTTGTCCTCTTTGGTCTTGGAGTATCCGGCATGGCTGCCCTTGACTTTCTTCTTATGAAGGGGGCTGCGGTTGCGGTTTCAGAGAAACGAAGTCTTTCCGGGTTAAGCGACAGGGAACAGGAAGCTGTTAGCTCTCTTGAACTGGAAACAGAAGGACATAGTATTGATTTTATCGGCAGAGCAGATCTGATTGTTGTCGCTCCCGGTGTTCCTCTTAATCTTGAGGTACTTAGGGAGGCACGGGGCAGAGGGATTCCGGTTGTTGGTGAGCTGGCTCTTGCTGCCGGCGAATTTAAAGTACCGGTGATAGGAATAACCGGTTCCAATGGCAAGACCACGGTTACAGAGTTGATCGGGACTTTGCTTACGGCTGCCGGTTTTAATCCTTTTGTCGGCGGTAATATCGGTACCCCGCTGTTATCCGCATTAACAGAGCCGGATCGATATAACATCGTGGTTCTGGAACTGTCAAGTTTCCAATTGGACATTGGCGGTTCATTCCGTCCCGATATTGGCTTGTTGCTTAATTTTTCACCCGATCACCTTGATCGGCACGGGAGCATGGATGCATATATCCGAGCTAAGTGGAGGTTATTTGCCAACCAGAAAAATGCAGACACCGCCATCCTTGGTGGAGATGATTCTTTGATTATGGAAAATGTGGGGAAGCGGGGGATTTCTGCCGGCAGGAGTTTGTTGTTTGGTCATGGAGGTGGTACCCGGGCAGAGGTGGTTGGTTCAACGGTTGTTCTTGATATGGGTGGGGGAAAAGAGGAGTTTGATCTTAAAGGAACAGCCCTTGATTCAGGAGTAAACCTGCTCAACAGTGCTGCCGCTGTTTTAACAGCGACCGTGGCTGGAGCGTCTCCTGCCGGAATCAGAAATGGGCTTGCATCTTTTGTTTTGCCTCCCCATCGAATGACCCTGGTCGCCGAAAGAGGCGGGGTCAGGTTTATAAATGATTCCAAGGCGACCAATGTAGGTGCCATGATGGCTGCCATCAGGAGTTGTGAGGGTCGGCAAAACATTCTTATTGCCGGCGGGCGGGATAAAGACGGTGATTTTGGGGCGGCAAAGGAGCTGGTTGGCAAAAAAATCAGTTATATGCTTTGTCTTGGCGAGGCTGCTGATACGCTTGATCGTATTTTTGGAAAAACAGTTTCAGTGGAAAAGGTTGGAGATATGGGGGCGGCAGTTGCCAGGGCTGTGTCGCTGGCTGAGCCTGGTTGTACGGTTATTCTCTCTCCGGGTTGTGCAAGTTTTGATATGTTTTCCGGGTATGCCCAGCGGGGCGAAGTTTTTAGCGAACTTGTTTTGCAGGTTTCAGGTGACAGGTAACAGGGGACAACATATCAGGTCTGTTACCTAAATTAGATGGAGCGATGTGTGACAAAGATATGTTGTGTTTGCAGGCGGGTTGAGGATGGATTGCATTGGCGGGAGGGGTATGGCTTTACCCCGGACGAGCGAATTTCCCACGGTTACTGTCCGCTCTGTTTTGATGTTATCATGGCTGAATTAATGGAAATTAAAAACAGAAGACAGAACTCAGATAACAGAGAACATAGAATAGATGCCATGTTCCAGGATAGAATCGACATGGAAAGGGTGTTGTAAAAAATGCGGATGATAATTACCGGCGGTGGAACCGGAGGGCATCTTTTTCCTGCGGTTGCTGTTGCCCAGGGTATACAGGGCAGCACAGACGAGAGTGAGATTCTCTTTATAGGAACTAACCGCCATCTCGATAATACCACCTTGACCAGACTGGGGTTTTCACTCCAGTCACTTGACTTTTCAGGGGTTAAGGGGTTGGGGGTATCCGGCCTTCTCCGAGCTGGGATGCGTTTGTTGCCTGCTATCTTGAAAGCGGTAAGGATATTGCAGTCATTTCGTCCAGATATTGTTTTTGGCGTGGGCGGTTATGTGACTGTGCCGGTTGTACTTGCTGCCAGGATTTTGCGGATTCCGGTCTGCATCCATGAGCAAAATTCTGTACCAGGGCTTGCCAATCGTTTGAGTGGAAAATTTGCTGATAAGGTATGTATCTCTGTGGAGTGCCAGCCGCCTTTTCCGCTGGGGAAAACAATTCTTACCGGAAATCCGGTTAGGGAAGATATAATTCAGGGGTCAGGTTACAGGTTACAGGGGACAGGGGGCAGGGGTAGGGATGATGACACTGTAACCCTGCTGGTGCTGGGTGGCTCTCAGGGGGCTCATTGTCTTAATGAGTTGATGGTTGGTGTGGCACCTTTACTTGCTTGTCGCAAGGGGCTGACCATTATCCATCAGAGCGGTAAAAAAGATGAAGAGATGGTTGGCAACGGTTATGAAAAGCATGGTATTCGGGCTGAGGTTTCAGCGTTTTTTAATGATATGGCACAAATTTACAGCCGGGCAGATCTGGTGATTTCCAGAGCCGGAGCCACCACCCTTGCCGAGCTTGCGGTGATGGGTCTGCCAGCGGTGCTGATTCCATACCCATTTGCAGCCGATGACCACCAGACAAAAAATGGTCAGGTTTTTGTCCGTGGTGGCGGGGCGAGGATGTTTGCTGAGCATACCCTTGATGCGAAAAAATTGGCTGCTGAAATAGATACTATTCTTGGCTTGCCGGAGCAGGTGGCAGAGATGGGAGAGAAGATGAGAAAAATGGGAAACCCTGATGCCACCGGAAAAATAGTTGCTATATGTCAAGAACTGGCAGGCAAGGCGATGACCGGGGATAATAAAAACAAAAATGTATAATAAAACAAAAAAAATACATTTTGTCGGCATCGGCGGCATAGGTATGTCGGGGATTGCCGAATTGCTGATTAACCTTGGTTATCAGGTCAGTGGTTCGGATATGCGTGAATCAGAAATTACCCGTAAGCTCGCTGCTCTTGGCGGGGTGATTCATATTGGTCATAGTGGTGAATGGGTAGACGGGGTTGATGTGGTGGTTACTTCCTCTGCCATAGGAGCGGATAATCCTGAGGTGATGGCGGCTCTTGATGCCCACATCCCGGTTATCCAGCGGGCGGAGATGCTGGCTGAACTTATGCGTTTGACCCGTTATGGGATTGCTATTGCCGGCAGCCACGGCAAGACCTCAACCACTTCTCTGGTGGCAGCCATTCTTGCCGAAGCAGAGATAGACCCGACGGTGGTGGTGGGCGGCAAGGTGGACAGTCTTGGCGGTAATGCCAAACTTGGTTGCGGTGATTTTCTGGTGGCTGAGGCTGACGAGAGTGACGGCTCTTTTTTGAAACTCTCTCCGGTGATTGAAGTTGTAACAAATATTGATCTCGAACATCTTGAGTATTACCGTGATCTGGATCATATCAAAGAGGTCTTTTTAAAGTTTATTGATATCCTTCCCTTTTACGGGGTGGCAATTATTTGTTTTGACGATGATAATATAGTCAGTATCTTACCGGATATTCAAAGGCGGATTATCACCTATGGTCTGAGTGAACAGGCTGATCTTTATGGTTCCGGATTGAAGCGGGAAAGAGAAAGCTCGCAGACCTCTTTCACGGTTTTTTTTAAGGGAGAGGAACTTGGTTTAATCAGGATCAGCGCTCCCGGTAAACATACGGTCTATAATACCCTTGCTGCCATCGGGGTTGCGTTAGAGTTGGATATTGATTTTGCGGTTATTGCCAGGGCGTTGGCAAAATTTGATGGTGTTCAGCGGCGGTTACAGGTGAAAGGTGAAGTAAACGGGATTATGGTGATTGATGATTATGGTCACCATCCCACCGAAATCAGAGCGACCCTCGATGCGGTACGGGAAGGATGGCCGGGGAGACGGTTGGTTGTAGTCTTTCAACCCCATCGCTATTCGAGGACAAAAGCACTCTTTGCTGAGTTTCAGGGAGCTTTTCACCGGGCAGATATTCTTTATTTGAGTGACATTTATGCCGCCGGGGAAGAACCGCTTGCAGGGGTGTCCAGCGAAAGGTTAGCAAGAGAGATAAGGCGGCACGGTCAACGCGATGTGTTTTTTACGGCTTCGATTGATGATCTGCCGGCTGAAATTCAACCGGTTCTCAAATCAGGTGATATAGTCCTGACCCTTGGAGCCGGTA
>CAZEMY010000072.1:7647-9630 GCA_964513405.1 uncultured Desulfobulbaceae bacterium | reverse complement strand
ACTTGAAAAATAAAAGAGTGACAGCATTATACTAATCATCGTTATGGTCGCAAGCAAAAATATAACAGGGGCAGGGAAACTTCGAGGGGGGGGTTAAGATGGCGAACAAGCCACTTCTCTACTTTGCAGGGGTTTTACTTTAGGGCGTTTTGCTCTACCGGCCCGCCATAGGTCACAGGCATCCTGCATGTGCAGCCAGACCTCGGGGGTTGTTCCAAGCCACTGGGAAAGGCGCAGGGCCATATCTACGGAAACACCGCTTTTGCCGTTCAACAACCTGGACAGGGTAACACGGGAGATTCCGAGTTGCCGGGCTGCCTCGGTCACGCTTAAATTTTCAGATTCCAAGACATCTTCTTTTATGATTTCCCCAGGATGGGGAGGATTATACATTACACTCATTTCATACCTCTTAATGGTAATCCAGATAATTTACCAGCTCGATGTCATCACAGACAAATCGAAAAATAATACGCCAATTGCCATTGACCCATACCGGGAAGAAGCCTTTTCGTTTTCCTGTCAAAGAATGCAGTCTGTATCCGGGAAGGTTGACATCGTCGGTCTTTGCTGCCATGTGCAATAAACCAGGTACCCTTCTCAGCTTGGATGCGTGTTTGGCTTGAATACCGGCTTTACTTCCGGTTCTGTAGAACTTTTCCAACCCTTTATGAAGAAAACTTTTAATCATGCTCCACTGTAACTCGTATCTTTACAGTATACAACAAAAAAGAATGGATTTTGTTCAAGAATAGTACACGGATAAGGGCAAAAATGGGGTGATAGCCGAACATTTATGTTTCATGTCCTTTTAATTGAGCAAGGGCACAGATGGCAAAAGGGTTGTTACTCTCTTCCAGCTTTTTCGGATCTTTTAGACAGCCCATCAGTTTAAATACCGGAAAAGAGAAATAATTTTTACTCCCCCCACAGACTTCGTTCAAATGAATCCGGCCGCCAGTCGCTGTTTGGGTCCGTCAAAAGAGCCAGACTGACCACCGGTTTATCGTATAATAGTTCTGTCCCTGCTCATAGACTGAATCAGCCAACACCATCAGGACAGCTCATCAAGGAGCAGTTCTTTGTCATCGTCATCAAGAAGATCTGCCTCACTAATCGCCTTTTTAAAATCAGCGGAGGACAGATGGGGATATTCGGGAATTTTTTCAATAAGGGTCAGGATTTCATCTCCATTTTTGCCGGCAATCAGTTCTTCTGCCGTGGGGGCAAACTTTTTCCATATCCAACTGTCTTCAGGTATTTTTTTCTCGCTCGCAAAAAGAACACATATCTTAAAGATTTCCTGAACATCCTTATCCATACGGTCTATGTCTGCTTTTTGAAAAACTTTTTTAAATTTTTTCAAGATATTTTTAATATCAGAGTCGCTGCCATTTCTTTTTTCTTCAAGTTCCCTCAACATGGACAGAGCCGGACGATACTCCTTGAAAAACTTATCCAGTTCCTCACAATAATCTCTGCTATGTGCCTGCTTGCGAAAGGCATCATTCAGCTTCTCTTTATCAATAATTTTAAGGTTTTCATAGATTTCAAGGAGTTTCGCATTACTCATCCCCGGCAGCATCTTTTTTATCTCATCTATGGATTTAATGTAGCTGAATCTGCCGTAACCAACCCGGGTTTTTGCTCCAAAACCATATTTCCGCCCGGCATCAATCAGCATTTTCTTTGCCAGTTCACACCACAGGGCTGCCCCACGAATGGAAAAAAAGAATTTTGTTCCCGGCCTGACCACAATAAAGGAAACCGGGAGCGGGTTTTCCATGCCGTCCGGAAAAGCATCTTCTTTTTCCTGATAATATTGCCGGTTATGAACGGTGGTAATATCTTCTATAAACGGTTTTCTTGCTGCGTCCTGCCCGCCTTCCGGTATCCACCAGGCATCCATAAAGTCAAGGGAGCCGGCATGGGGATTACCTTTTAAGTCTTCACCGCCAAACATTATCAGGGAATAATCCCCTG
>CAZEMY010000072.1:3601-7547 GCA_964513405.1 uncultured Desulfobulbaceae bacterium | reverse complement strand
CCCCATTTTCATGGGCAAACATGGAAAGTACCCCTTTTATCGCCGAGCCGGGAATAACCGGAACCCCCCAGGGATGCTGCATGGTTATACCAAATTCATGGATATTCTGGTCACCCTTGCCAACAATGAGCGGAGCCGTGGTTTCCATGGTAAAAGAGATTGAATTTTCATCGTTTTCCCGGCTGGCACGCCAATCCTTAAAGGCTTTTTTATAAAGAGTATTACTTGTCTTGCTGTATCCCTTAACTAAGGTATCAATGGTGTCCTGTGTACAAGAGTTCTTTTTGTTATCCGTATCCGGTTCATCAACTCCTTTGCAGAGCCGATTAAACAGCAATGATAGGTTGGCAGGACTATCTGCATTGCCAACTATAGCTGCAGAGTCTTTCCTTATCGCCGTAATCATTATCTGCCCTCCATGTTTTTATCTTCATCTTTATCTTTAATAATCAAAGTTTCTGCCAGCCGTTTATGCCAGTTTAACAGGAACAAAACCTCACGGGTAAGCACCATATACTTGGGAACCGGGGCTGATACGGCAGTTTCGTATAAAGATTGATCAGCCAGCAGACCAAGAGTTCGCATCTCGTCCTCCAGATGTTCGACAAGAACTCCGTGATGTCCCTCACCTGCTCTCTGCTGCCTTGCCTTAAAAAATGCCAGGGCCTGGACAAGCCCGGAGTTACGAACCAGGCTGCCGGCTTTTTTAGAGAGGGTTTTGTATTTATCTCGATACTCTTGATTTGCTACGGCGGCAACATTTGGGAAAACAACTTCTGCAAACCTTTGGCTTTTGGTTTTCATTCTCTTTCCCCTCCCTCTTGCAGCGAACTGAACTCTTGCGGCGAACTGAAAAACATGGTTACCAGACCCCGTCCGGTTGTGGCATTGCCGCCCACCTGAATGTCAATATCTTTGCCACAGACAAAATCAAGCAGGTCATCGGCAGCAAAAGATCTATTTTCCCTGCCTCTGCCGTTCTCAGCGTAAACAGCACCGATAAAAATTGCCTCGGCGGGGACAAACTCTTCGTACCAGAGGGCCCCGTACTGAACCACACCGTTTTCACCAATCCGGTTATGAGCTGCCACCGGCAAACCGGTTTCACTGAAAAAATTTAAAATATTATCATCGGCAACAACAAACCTGCGGGCAAACATCTCCTGACCTTCAGGGTCATCCGGACAAATAATCTTCCCGATCAGTATTGCCCATTTATCGGTTATTTCCTTAAAATCATTATCAATCAACAGATCAATCTCTTCAAGGAGAAGACGGTCTGCGTACTGTCCGCTGCTGACAAGATCGGAATGAGTGGTCACCGAGGCATGGTAACTGTCTGTTTCCGTACCGGGGAAAACCGGTACCGGCGGCAAATTGTCATATCCTGCCTGTTTAAGATATTCTTTTGCCAGGGCAATGGTATATGGTGAAGCGAGATAGGCAAAGGTGCCAAAATAGGAACGGACCGGCAAACATAAAAGGCGGCTATCCGTAAACGACAGGGCGGCTGCAAACTCTGCCCTGCCACCGGAATCCTGACCAAATCCAGCCAGAAATTTCCGGCTGCCGTCGTCAAACGAATCCCGCAGCACCCCTTTCATCGAAGAGCCGGGGATTATGGGATGGCTGGTTACCGCATCTTTTGCCGTGGGCAGATCAATGTCGGAGAGTCCCTGACCAATACCGCAATGGAGACCGGAACGGGTTTTCATAAGATATAATCGCATTTCCATGGAGTTCACCTCTGTTTTTTTTTATTCTAAATATTCGGCTTGAACCTGCCAACGCAGACACAACTATATCCATCACTGCCCGGCATCGGATCTCTTTGCCCGTCGATACTCCTGCCCCAGACAAGTTTGGCAAACTCCTGTGAACGCTCCACATCCTGCAACTCCACTACGAATACCGAGCCGGGCGGAACAAGTTTTATGGTTGCCTTCGGTTTGCCGGTTTCAAGGTTCCAGCCGCTGACCGGCTGCCAGCGACCGACAAAGGCCGAGACAAGCCGCAACTTTATATCTGAGCCCGGAAAAGAAACCCAGGAGGTTTGCGATTGTTTATTCAGCTCTTCCGTTAATTCCGGTTTGAGCCAGCCCGGAGCCCAGCCGCCAAAATTGCCCGGAGATATCAGAACAAGGCGAAGAAATTTCTGTTTTGCAAACCAGTCCGGACAGGCGGGGAAGGGATTACGCAGCTTGTCAATCAGGGCTACCTTCCGTTCTCCACCAAATCGGCATCCTCCGGTTGGGTCATCTTCGGGGCTGACATTATCAACAGTCACCCCAATACCGTATGCACCTGCCTGCTGATTATGGTTACCTGAAGACTCAAGCCTGATGCCATGGGACGAAAAAAGTTGACCGTGCCTGACCGTGCCTGTATCCGGATCAATGGCAGTGTGCATCCGCTGGTCAATCTGCGGCCAGTTTACGCCAATCTGTCTGCCGGCTATGGGTTGTTTGTGTATCACAAGACTGCTGTTCTCAAGCCATTTAAAAAAAACATCTTTAAACCATAAGCAGGGAGTATCTTTGCCTGGTTTCTCAGAGCGGGATGATATGGGGAGGAGCCAGTTCTCCGGCATCCCCACACCTTCATTTTCTCCAACAGTTTCATATTTAAAAGCACAGATATCATATTTCTTCTCTATTTTATCATCTGAATTTTCAGTATCAAAGAGGATGGCATCTGCGGGTGCCGGAAACAGGTAGTCCCATTGCTGCCTGTCGGTGCCACTACTGTTTTTACCCTTCCAGAGAGGAATAACCCGGGCAATGGAGACCTGCCTGATAGACTCTATGTTTTTTTCTTTTTCTTCCGGCCCGGCAAAGAAAAAATCTTTATCTCTATCTACACCTATCCGGCTGCGAACCACACCGCTGACAGTGGCAGGCATTGGCCAGTTAAGCAGCCCGCCGTTGACATGACCGCTGTCACCAAAGGGTCTGCCATCTCTAAAGACAAGAGTTTCACGGGAATGAATTACAATATCAATCATTATTTTTTTCTCCCTTTCTGTTCCAGGATGCCCGGCTTAAATCCCGGCTCTGGCTGAGTTGCCTGGCAATAACCAGTTCATCGGACAGGTGGCGGATACTATTTTGATCGGCAAGAAGCAGGGCTGCCTCTTCTTTAGAGATGGTTGTGTCCCCCTGCTCTTTGCGACAGATTAAGCGCAGGGTTTCTGCCGTTGCCGGGGATGCCGGGGATGCCGGCTGCAACTGTTTCCGGGTTACCTGCCATTTAAGTTCATCGCCGCACTCTTTGCCAATTGCCCGTAACTGATAGCCAAGACGGTTAGAAAGCAGGTTTTTGCTGTAGGCATCGGCAAAAGCGGCAAGACGCTTGGGTAGAGATGCAAGTCTACCGGTTTGCTGCCAGCTTCCGTTGATAACAAGATCGCTGCCGCTTCTCTTTGACTGGATTATAACCAACCGGTTTCGTCCCTTTTCCTTGGCGGTTGTTTCCGCCTGTCTAACAAGGGCAAGGGCGTTATGGAGAGGTTCACGCATATGGATGATTACAATTCCCATGGAAAATGTAGGAATTTTTATATCTTTATCTTTATCATTGCCGGCACATGCCCTGACCATGGTTTCCCTGAAAAAATCATTTATGGCAACTGCACAGTCAAGAACTGTGTGCAGAGGCAGGTATGCCATGATATCGTCACCACCGCTGTAAACGACTTTACCTGAACTTTTTTCAACAACTTCATGGACATCACCGGCAAAAATATTCAGTTCTCTGGAAAACTGCTTATGGGCCTTTGCTGTACTCAGGTTTTTCAGGGTTTCCCCCATCCGGTCACCATCTCCAACCAGCAACGCCGCATATGGTGACGGCTGGGCGGTTTCCTTCCATAATGACTGGAGGGTTTTCTCCAGATCCCTCCATATTCCGCTCTGCGAATCGGTATCGTGGAGTTTTCGTTCCGCCT
>CAZEMY010000072.1:0-3501 GCA_964513405.1 uncultured Desulfobulbaceae bacterium | reverse complement strand
GTTCCGCCTCTAATACGGCGGGATGAAGAATCTCGGTGGAAAGTCCTGTTTCCGGCTCCTGCGGCCAGCCGTCCCAGGTTGTGCGGGTAACGGGCGGTCGTAAGGTTGTATCAGGATAGAGCCTGTTCCCGGCGGGTAATTTGCTGATAAGCTCTGCCACTCGCCGGTTTTCTTTTGCATCTTCTTTCAGCCCGCAGATAAACGATTCGGCTGCCACCTCGGCAAGGTTATCGAAGTGAGGACGGTCGGGGTGGCTCCAGGGACCAAACCGTTTAACAACTCCGAGAACATCCAACTCCTCACCCTCTTTGATTTGAAAGGCACGGGAGTCCGTTTTCTGTTTTTTACTGCCCCCTGCCCCGTTGATTACGGATTCGCGGATACCGTCAAGGCTCGATTTGGGAAGGCCGGCACCATCCCAGGCGGGGGCGGTAAATTCCCGTAAACTTTTTCGACCGGCAAGAAGCTGTTCACAGCGGTGTAATGAGTGCTGATATCCTTTTTTATCTTCGTCTGCAAGCGGTGTCCAGGCGGCAAAAAATTCGCCGAAATCATCAATCTGTAAATCATACAATTTCTGATTAATGGTATTCCTGCCGGCTCTTTTTCCTGCTTTTTCACATATCTCCTGCCATCTCTTTTTAAACTCCTCCCGGCTCTCTGCCACCAGAACTTCCGGCTCTGCCCCAGGCGGAGAAATGGCAAGGATTTTATTGGCTACATTGAAACTGGAATCGGCGTTAAGTTCCTTTTCATCGCTGAATGCCGGAAAAATCAGCTCACAGCCGTGCTGATGCAAGGTTCTTGCCACGGTTTTTGACAGTTCCGAGAGCAGATACGAACCATACCAGAGATCCCGCAATTTTCGGGCAGAGGCAATAAATTCCTGAACCGGGCCAACCGCAATATTTATAAGATATTTTTCCCTGTTTTCTGACATTATTTAACCTCCTCAACGCCAAGATGGGCTATAAGTGCGTCATGGGGGCTGGTTCCGGGTGCAGGTACAGTACGGTCATAGAGTATTTGCTTATCGGCGTAGCTGTCCGGGTGTTCGTTGTCAGGTATTTCGTGAATTACACTGCCATTCTTTTGCAGCAACTCAAGTTCAGGAATAGAATGATTGAGCAGCAACCATATTTTGACGGTTCTGTTATCATTTAGACGAATCACCTTCATGATAAATGGAGACGGCCATCTCTCCCCATTTTTGGGTTGGAGGGTAAAATTACCTCGCGGATCTCCGACCTTTGTGCTGGCATTAAAATCAGAGAGTACCGGCAGGCCGTAGGCAGCCTTGGGAAACCATTTATCTGGATGGCGGGGAGAATTTTTATTATGTTCTTTAGTGATTGTCCGGATGGCATCCGCTTCCGGCCAGAGAGTTTTGCCGGGGACTGAACCCTGCTTTTTTTCACGGGCAAATTTTCCCTGGCGAAAATCTCTATACTTGTTCAGGTAACCACACCAGAGAGACTGGGGACTTGATTCCTGCTCTTTTCCCGTGCCAGCGGCAAAACCAAACCTGCTGCCGGCAAGAACCGGCCATTTTGCAGGGTCTAAGCCGTGGGGATTGTCTCCTGAAACAGAGAGGATAAAGTCCTTTATTTCCTTGCCGGTCTGCAAATCTGCCATCACCTGCTGGCAGTATAATGAACCACAACCACGGCTGAGCCTTGCTCCCAGACCGCCAAAGAGCAGCCATAATTTTATACAGTTTTCGACATCTTTTTTGTTGTCAGGGGGGCATGTTACGGTGAGTGTGAATTCTATATCTTTGAGCATCCTGACAGGATCATTTTCACTTTGAAAGGGAAAGAGGACATAGCCCGGCACCTCTGCCTCGTCATATTGCAGGTTATCCTTATCGTCACGGTCTATCTTCAGTTGATTGTCCTCTTCTGTTACCTTGTTGACCATCTCAACCGCAATCCGTACCGGAGATGCCTTGTCTGTATTTCCCCAGAGGTCATCTTCTTTCGTTTTCAGATCCATTGCCGTCATATCAGCCGCTGCCATGGTCCGCCACCAGAAACGAAGTTGTCCCTTGATCGACTGGGTACGGACAGGGTTCTCCATATCCGGATGCCAGCTACTGACCCCGCCGCCTGCCATGGGGGTAATCAGTTCAATATTATATGACAACTCTTCATGTTTGCGTGACAACCGCTCAAACCCGGGGGCTTTTTCGTTTATCTTTCTTTTCATCTATGTCTCCTGTACGGATAACTTCAAACTGGTTATCATATTTTCCAGAGTGTCTACCGCTCTGCTCTTCTTGTCGCTTTCGTCTCTTTCCTTACTGATGATAACTTTATCTTTTTTATCTTTGCCGATAAAAATTTTTGTTAATCCAGGCTCACTCAAGACCAGCATTTCTTTTCCTGAATCTTTTCTGGTAAAAAGAGAGTCCAACAGCTTTTTACCACCATCTATCGAATGCAAAGCATCGGCATCTTCTGGAAAACAGGGAAAAACAGGATAAAGTTTAGTATATTGACCAGATATTTTTTCCAGATTATAAGAACGGGCATCTTCTTCTTTTTTATTGAAAAAGCCACACTTGGCATCAAGGGGAATAACCGTTCCAAAACGGGTAGTTAAGAGAATATCATATTCTGCGGTCTGCTCCTTGTTGTTACCGGTATTATCAAAGACATTGACATTTGCCCAGACTTCATTGACCACATGTTTCATGGGGTTTTCGGTAATACTTTTCAAAACCTGGTGCTGAACAACTCTCTCAAAATAATCGCCAATGTTTTCAAAACCTTCCGGATAAGTACCGGCAGGTGCATTTTCATAATGCTCAAACATTTTCTGCCGTTTTTCATAATCATAAAACCAGCTCAAATCATCTTCTGAAATGAGCTGGTCAGGGTCATGCTTTTTATTACTGCCATACCGTTCCCAGAGCAATTTTGATTTTTTGCCGCCTGTGCTGCCGGCAAAGACCGTAATGATTTCTTCCATTTTAAGATAACTGTCGGTAACAATGTTCTCATTATCAAGTATCATGTCGTTATCAGGATCAGTTTCTATAATTTGAATTACCCTGAGTGCCGGGTCGGAATAACAGGCCCAGTCTCTTTTATCGGATGCAAGCCGCTGTTGAAAAACATTGAACATGGCAAGTTGCTGCATTTTCTGACCACCGCCGAAGTTCCAGCAGACAGAATCATGTTTTTTTGCAGCCTTGTCTATTTCGGCAATCATATGGGCAAGGTTATCTCCATCGCCGATGGAAAAAAGATGGCATTTTCTGTCTCTATCTTCAATTACCTTTGTTATGCCCGTTGCCCATTTTTTCTCCTTCGATCTATTTGTTTCAGCCAGCAGCATTTCCTGAACCCCAAACTGAACAAAAGGCACCAGATTGGTGGTGTTTTGTGCGGTTGACACTCCTGCCATTACAGAACATTCCGGGTTACTGTCCATATTTATATCCTCTCTGGTATCCATTGTATAACAGCGGCTCTAATCCTTGAACAATTTGTACAA
>CAZEMY010000071.1:0-9634 GCA_964513405.1 uncultured Desulfobulbaceae bacterium | reverse complement strand
AATTCCTTGTTCGATATTCTGCTGTTCAAAAAACTTCTTATTGATAATTGTTCTCACAAAACTTTGTTTTTCCTGTACATTAAATTAATAACAATACCTGACATAAATATGCGGGTGAGGCGAATCGAACGAAAATGGGGTGATAGTCGAACATTTAATACCTGACTGGACAATTTTCAGTCGAAATATGTGCATAGTGTTATTAACTGATAATTTTTTTTCTTTGTCAAGCTGAGCTGGGATTTTTTTTGATAAATTAACAATACACTTGTCAACAGACAGGAAGATGAAGCATACTAACAGCTGTTTTTGTTAGACTTTTACGGAAACTTCAAGGTCGGTTTTTTTTCTACACAGGGGAAAATTTTTCCCGGATTCAGGATATTATCCGGATCGAATAGTTGTTTTATCCGACCCATGAGCTGCATGGTCGCCGGATTTACTTCAAGATGAAGGAAGTCAGCCTTGGTAGTACCGATCCCATGCTCGCCGGAGAGTGTACCACCCATTCCGATGACAGCCGCAAAAAGCTCTCCCTTGGCGGCAAGACCACGGCCATGCTCATCTTCATCTTTTTTATCAACCATAATGTTGACATGGATATTGCCGTCACCGGCATGACCAAAGGTGAGAATGGTCAGGGAAAACTTAAACGCCAGTGAAGATGCAAAATCAACCAGCTCCGGGATTTTTGAGCGGGGAACCACCACATCTTCGCTTATCTTATCAGGCTTTAAGGAAAAGGTTGCCGGGGAGATGGAACGGCGGGCCAGCCAGACCTGTTTCCGTTCTTCTTCCGTTTCTGCCTGCCGGGCGAAAACCTGTTCGTGCTTTAAAAAACCGAGAAGCCGTTCGCTGTCTTCTTCCACCTGCCTGCTGCTGCCATCCAACTCCAGAATTAAAAGAGCCGCAGTGCCGTCCGGCAACGGTTTATCAAGCCGATCACTGACAACCGCAATGGCTGTCTGATCCATATACTCCAAAGTACAGGGAACCAGACCGGTACGAAGTATTTTTGCAACAAGCCCGGTGGCCTCAGTAATGGATGAAAAAAGAAGAAGAAAGGTTTTTTTTGCTTCCGGAAGGGGAAGAAGACGAACAACAAGACTGGTAAACACCGCAAGGGTTCCTTCAGAACCAACCAGCAATCTGGTGAGATCATAACCAGTTACCCCTTTTTCCGTACGAACTCCGGTTTTGATAATCTCTCCGCTGGCAAGCACTGCTTCACAACCTATTATGTAATCTTTTGTCACTCCATACTTAACCGCACTGGGACCACCCGCACATTCAGCGGCATTACCGCCCATGGTACAGAATTTAAGGCTGGCAGGGTCAACAGGATAGTAAAGCCCTTTTTTGCGTAAAATATTCTGAAATTCTCCGGTAATCAGCCCCGGTTGAACAACAGCAATCATATTATCAGCATCTATTTCCAGAATCCTGTTCATCCTGGTAAAGACAAGAACCAATCCGCCACGGACGGGAAGAGAGCCACCGGTCATACCACTACCCGCTCCCCTCGGCACAACCACAACTCCATATCGGCTGGCAATAACCATAACAGCGGCAACCTCTTCACTGCTGCCCGGTAATGCAACCGCTTGAGGAGGCTGACAAGACCCCGAGCCATCAAAACTGTAACAGGCCAAATCCTCCGGCTTGGTCAACAGATTTTCCCTGCCGAGAACCGCCCGCAACTCTTTGATTATTTTCCTGTCCATGGGTAGTTTACTTTCCTGGCTTCTGTCCTCTGGCTTCTGTCCTCTGGCTTCTGGCTTCTGGCAAGTAAAGATTCATCGGGGTACAGACAGAGAAGGGAATGACCTATATACTCTTCAATTTCCGGCAGATAAAAAGCACCCTCTTCATCGGCAAAACTAATGGATATCCCCGACTTACCTGCCCTGCCAGTCCTGCCTATCCGGTGAACATAGTCTTCCGGCTCATAGGGAAGGGTATAGTTGACCACATGGCTGATACCATCTATATGGATTCCCCGACCGGCAACATCTGTGGCAATAAGAATTTTAACCTTCCCTTGCCTGAATCTCTCCAATCTCGCCATTCGTTTCTGCTGCGGGACATCACCGGTCAATAATGCACAATCAACGGAGTTGGCCTGCAGCCTTTTGTAAAGCTCTCCGGCTTCCCGCTTCATGTTGGTGAAAACTATAATTCTCTCATGCTCGACAACAGTGATAAGATTATAAAGAACGAGGTATTTTTCTTCAGCCGTAACCATGTAGACAATCTGCTCCACGGTTGCCACTGCGACCTGCTCCCGTTCCGTTTCCAGAAATGACGAATCTACACACCACTGCTCGGCAAGCCGTTTGACATCTTCGGTTATGGTTGCAGAAAACAACATGGTCTGCCTTTTTTTCTTATCAGGTAGCCTGCCGATAATCCGCCGGACATCGGGGATAAATCCCATATCAAGCATCCGGTCAGCTTCATCTATGATCATTGCCCGTACCTGATGGAGCTTTATCAGCTTTTTACCGACAAAATCAAGAAGTCTGCCCGGAGTCGCCACCACCACAGCAATCTTTTTTTTCTCAACCTGCTCGATCTGCTTCCGGTAATTAGTACCGCCATAAACAGCGACAATCCCCAAATCGGTGTACTTTGCCAGGGCTTTGCCGTCTTTGGTAATCTGAAGAACAAGCTCTCTGGTCGGGGCAATAATTAAAGCCAGCGGCGTGCCGGAATTGCTGACTACCTGTTTCTCCTTGAGAAGGCGGGCAAAAATAGAGACCAGAAAAGCAGCGCTCTTACCGGTTCCGGTACTGGCCCGTCCCACCAGGTCTTTTCCGCTCAAACCATACGGAAAAACCATGGCTTGGATAGGGGTACAGTATTTAAAACCAAGATCGCTAATCCCCCGCATCAAGGGTACGGGCAAATCAAAATCATGAAACCTGCTCTTACCCGGAACTTCCTCCACCTTAAATGAATCAGGGTTCCATCGGGGCTTGCTTTTTTTTCTCGGGGGACGGGAACCGGGCAGATTATAAGCCCCATTGCCATCTTTTTTGAGACTGCCGGTTTTTTCTTCCGCCTGAATCACTGTTGCACTTTCCTGTTCACTATCCTGCTTTTTATTTATCATATTTTATTCTTTAATTTTATCCTTAGAGTCGGCAACTGATTCTTTTACCAATAACCGCTGCCCCACCTGCAGTGCAGTCGGTGAACTCATCCTGTCCCTATTCAACTCATATAGTTTCTGCCACTTCAAACTAGAACCATACACTTTAATAGCAATACTGCCAAGAGTATCCCCGGACTGAACAGTATAGGTACCATCGTCATTAATAACGGTCACATCATCACTGCTGCCCAAAGGCGGCACAATCAACTCCATTCCCAGATGCAGAGTAAAGGGCGGCTCTCCAAGTTTTTCCCGGTTGGCATCAAGAATATATGACCATTTATGCCGATCTCCATAAACTTCAGTAGAAATTTTTTCCAGAGTATCGCCGGATTTGACCACATGAAATTTTCCGGGTTTTTCTTTTACCGTATCTCTATCCTTACCGCCTTCCCCTGCTTTTTCACCACTCCAACGGGACGAATCCATGCCCTCTAAACTTATATCAAGCGTCCCTGTATCCTCAATAATCTCCATATTACCTGATGATAGAGAATCAGGAGATAATTTCAGTTGACTATATTTTCCTCCCCTGATTTCTTTTTGCTCCCCTTTAGCGATATCAATCGCCACAGAAATATTGCCTTCATCAGATGAAATTACAGTAACATTATTTTCCCTTACCTGCTCCTCCCTGCCGCCCCTCCCCCCCCTGATAACTTCCATAAACGGAGAATCTGGTTCACCTGAACTATTTTGCATTTTTTCTTCCCCATGCACATCAAATACGGGGATAAATGTTCCTCTATCCACAGACTCCCTGGGGTTTATCAAGTAAAAAAAAGTTCCCAAAGACAAAAAGAGAACTATACCCACCCCTAACCCGATCAGTATCAGCGTACTCCCTCCCGTCCTAGCAGATAACTCCACAGGCGGAACCTCAGGCTCGGCAACTTCTCTGCAATCTGTCGCAATTTTTTCTCCAGAAGCAATATTCCCTGAATTTGCGGGGGTATTTTTCTTATTCCCAGCACCAAGCTGACGATAGTTTTCCAGCCGCTGCCGGATACGGGGGAGATGGGGATGATCGACAACCAGTGCAGCCGCCTGCTCGTAAGAGACGGCGGCTTCACTAAAACGACCCTCAGATTCAAGTTGCTCAGCACTGGTAAAAACCTGATCGAATAACCTGAAAGAATGATCTATTTTCTCCTGTAACTGAACACGCAACTTAAGCTCAATATCGGGAGAAAATTTCTTAACAAGGAAGCGGGCCTCAAAAAGACGACCATCAGCAATTCTGTCAGCCACAAGTTCAGCCGGCGAAAGAGATGATTGGGAAGGGGAAGAAGAGACCATGGTAAGGATGAGTGCTATTTACTCATAACTCATAACAACAGTTTAAGAAGCAGAAAAACAACAAGCCCCACACCTATGGAGCTGTAAATAAGCAGTCAAGGGGTGCATTCACTTCCATATTTTTTAAGGACAAACAGCAAAGCAGCAAGACCGCAGGCAACAGATGCCCCAATAACTAACAATTCTTTCATGACACAACCTCCAGTTACAGACCTGATTAATTGCCTCGTCACACCGCTCTGCGGTGTGACGCTCTCTCAGACTCCGGCACTCACCAGTCCATTCAACCCTGTTCTTCCAATAGCCGGTGAGGGCCGGATGCGTCCCTTAGGAAAAACTGGCTATATGCTCCAATCCTGTCTCTCTATATCAGAAAACAGAGGACAGAGGACAGAAGTCAGAATAGTTAGCAGCCTGCGGCTGGTAAGAAAAATAAACAGATCATACAAAACCGGTAAGAGGGGACTCCGAATGCGAAGCATCAAACTATTCTGCCCTCTGTCCTCTGGCTTCTGGCAAATCTATCCCCTTAACTTAACCCCGGGTTTTTTACGCAAGCGGATAGCCTTGGGCGTAATCTCCACCAGTTCATCGTCCTTGATATAGGCGATACAGTCCTCAAGGCTCATTGCCAGAGGCGGCGTTAAGACAACCGCTTCATCCGAACCGGATGCCCGCATATTGGTAAGTTTTTTCCCTTTGGCAGGGTTGACGATCAGATCAGCCGGTCGGCAATTCTCACCGATAATCTGCCCTTTATAGACATCAATGCCAGGGCCAAGAAACAGAGCCGCCCTTTCCTGGAGATTAAAGAGAGCAAAGGCAACTGTGGTACAACTCTCTTTAACAATCATAACCCCGTTGATCCGGTTAGCAAGCTCACCGGCATGGGCCCCCCAATGGGAAAAGACATAGTTCATGACCCCCATTCCCCTTGTATCGGTCATAAATTCGGAACGATAGCCAAGCAAACCCCGGGTCGGAACCTTGAATTTCATTTTCGACATCTGGTTTTCCACCTGCATGTCTTCAAGGACCCCCTTTAACTTACCAAGTTTCTCAATAACCACGCCCTGGTACTTCTCATCAACATCCACAGTCAACTCTTCATAAGGCTCAATGGTCTTGCCTTCTTCCTTGTGCATGATGACACTGGGACGGGTAACCTGAAATTCATAATCTTCCCGCCGCATTTTTTCAATCAGGATGGAGAGGTGAAGCTCACCACGACCGGAAACCCGAAAACCAACCCCCTCGGTGAGTGGTTCAACCCGCAGGGCAACATCGGCCAGGGTCTCACGGGAAAGTCGCTCTTCGATCTGCCGGGAAGTAACAAATTTACCATCCTGACCGGCAAATGGCGAGTCATTGGGAATAAAATTCATGGATATAGTGGGCGGATCAATTTCAATAAGCGGTAATGGTCTGGGATCATCAGGGTCGGTAAAGGTTACCCCAACGGTTACATCATCCATTCCCGCCACTGCCACAATCTCACCAACGGAAGCTGTGTCAACCGCAACCTGCTGATCAGCCTGAAAAGAAAATATCTTGGTGATCCTGACCGGCTTGACAGAACCGTCCCGCCTTGCCACCACTATGTTCTGGTTAATCCCCAAGCTGCCGTTTACCACCTTGCCAATCCCAAGCCGACCAAGATAAGGCGAATAATCAATGGTATTTACCTGGAGTTGGAGCGAAGCTTCAGGGTCTCCCTTGGGAGGTGGTACATTTTTAACAATCATCTCTGAAATAAGCTCCATCCCCTTGCCGGGAACCTGCTCATCATCGGGGTCAACCACCATATATCCCCCTTTGGCAGAACCATAAACAACCGGAAAGTCAAGGGTTTCATCCGGTGCTTCAAGGCGAACGAGGAGGTCAAATACCTGATCCACCGCCCACTCACAACGGGCAGCCTCCTTATCAATCTTGTTAATCACCACGAGAATGGGGAGGTTGGCAGCCAGGGCTTTTTTAACCACAAAGAAAGTCTGGGGCATCGGCCCTTCCTGGGCATCGACAAGAAGCACTGCCCCGTCAGCCATCCGCAGAACCCGCTCCACCTGACCACCGAAATCAGCATGTCCGGGGGTGTCAATAATATTTATCCGGTAATCCCCGTGGGCATAGGAACCATTTTTTGCGGAAATGGTGATTCCCCGCTCCCGTTCCAAATCCATTGAATCCATAAGCCTCTCGGTCACGGTTTCATTGTCGCGAAACATCCCGGACTGACGAAACAGCTGATCAACGAGAGTGGTCTTGCCATGATCAACATGGGCGATAATCGCAACATTACGGATATATTCTTGTTTCATTTTTGTTTTCTGTTCCTTATGTGCCGTGCGGCTGAGTAGTAAACTGGTTATTCAATTCTGAAATCACTTTCTTTATAAAAAAACGCAGACTCTACATAGAAAAGCACAAAACTACAAGGATATTTATCAGGTACCAGGTACCTGACCAGCCCACCTTTTAAAAATTTCAAGACGACTTAAAGCCGAGCGGGACAAGACCGGCACATTAAGATCAGCATAATCAATGACGGTGGCTTTTTTGCCATCGGCGGGACGCATCACCCTGCCAATCACCTGAACGAGTCGCCCTTCAAATTTTATAGGGGTGGAAAGAATAACCGTGGCAAGCCCCGGACAGTCAAACCCTTCACCTATGAGTTGGAGCGTGGAAATCAAAACCTTAACCTTACCTGCCCGTACCCTGGCGACTATTCTCTCCCGCTCTTCCGGATGGGTTTGCCCGGTCAACAGAGCCGCATCATGCCCAAATTCCGCCAGCTTTTTCTCCAATATCTGGCAATGGGCAATCCGATCAGAGACTACGAGAATTGTGCCGGAATGGTCATTCTTTAATAAAATGACAATATCGGCAACAATCCGGTTGTTGCGTTTATCATCAATGGTCAGAGCCTTGATCATTTTCCCGTATTCACCATCAAATTCATAGGAAAAATCAGTTTCATTCTGGATAAATTCCGGCCTTACAATGGCTCCTGCATCCATAAGCCGAGTAGGATCAAGCGAATAAACCTTATCACCAAGATGAGTATAAATAAGGTTAGTCATCCCGTCTTCCCGCCGAAAAGCGGTTGCAGAAAGACCAAGCATAAACCAGCAGTCAAATCCTGATACCACACCCGTGAACAGACTGGCGGGAACCCGGTGACACTCATCAACCACAAGATGACCAAAAAGCGGAGCAAGCTCACCAATCCGGTTGCGGACGGTATTGACTATCCCTACGGTTATCGGCCGGATCACAACCTTTCCACCGCCCGCCTGACCCGCCTCTATGTTTAAGAATTGTTCAATCCGTTCCTGCCACTGTTTAAGCAGCTCTTTGGAGTGGACAAGAACCAGGGTCGGCTGCCGCCTTCTAACAATAATATCAAGAGCCATCACGGTCTTGCCGGAACCGGTGCCAGCCTCAATAATCCCGAATGAACGGGCAATAGCCGCCTCCACAGCTTCCTGCTGATAGGGACGAAGCTCACCGGAAAAAACAAAATCAGACTCTGGAAGCCTGCGTCTTTTATCAATAATTTCCGGCGAACAATCGCCATATTCCCGGCAGATAAGGACAGCCTGATTGGCAAATCCCCTCGGGAAAATCAGCTTGCCATCCTTCTCACTGAAAAAATACAATTTTGGTTTAAGTTTTTTACCAACCCAGCGGCCATAACGCACCGCTGCATCGTATTTGGGGTTTTTTATGGTCAGGCGGGAGCGGATGGCATCCTGGATGAGAGACGATGCCCCGGTCAAAGTGCAAACCTTATCCACACTCAGTTGCATTGTCGTGTTACCTGCCTGCCGCAGGCGGGCCTGCCTGGGATGTCTTTTTTGTCGTTACCATAGATATTCATAGCCGTTACAGTGAAATTCTGTTTATCTCTATCATACATGGTGTGGTACATGTAATGAAGCGATATTATCCACGGAAAATACTCTTCCAAGGAAAGTATATACAATTACCTTGGACGACAAAATGCTTGATTTTAAAAACTACGGCGATAAAAGGGGTCGGAGTAAAATTAAATTATTGGTTGTGCTTGCATCCTGCCTCGATATTCATATTTAATCTTACTCTGACCCCTTTTATCTTATGACCCCTTTTATCTTAGTGATTTGTCTGGAAGGAGAGCATGACATATTGGGAGCGGGATAGAAAGATGGGGTTTAATTGCCGCTTACCCCCTTATGGAATCGTTAGGCTATTGTTCTAATCGGCGAAGATCCGGATGATAATATTTGCCCCCAACTTAATGCCCATCGTGTTCTATTGTCGTTTTGGGCCAAACGATAAAATTCTGGGCATATGTTGTTGTTTAGCCGCGGGACTCTGCAACGCTCTATAAGTTCCTCTTCCGTTCCTTTAAATACTGGCAAAACATGAATTTTTCCTGCCGTATCTTCCTTGGTGTAATTGCGTGGTGAATCTGACATGTTATTCCACTTTTCAGCCAAGGCTCCGTTATACCAATCTGTTATCCTCACCAGTGCTTTGTCATCATTGAGCTTTCCCTTTAGATAGTTATACTCACTTTCGTCCAGATTATGATTAATCACCTCTATCTCGTCACCTGTATTGGTAAAGTCAAACTTTTTAGTCAGTATCCAGGGGGCCTCCTCCTCAATTTCTTTAAGAAATTTATTAGTGTGGTAATCCAGATCAGAAAACATCTGCATACTGAGTCTCAATTCAGCAGTAGCTTTTTTGGCGATTTCTTCGAAGTTCTTAAGTTCCAGCTTTTCTAGAGTCATTTGAACATCAGGGTCACGTCCTTTGAACTCAGTATCTTTGCGTGACAAGGTCGAATCATTGCGAGTGTGCTGACGTACTATAGGCAGCGTTTGAGAAGAGGTATTAATCGTTGTCATAGCCACTATCCTTTCTGAAAGTGTAGAATAAATGAAATCAGTGATCTTTTCAGTGATATCATTAATATCGGGAACTAAGTTGAAAAACTTAATCATGCGGGCCAGAATGACCCGCATATTTTCACATTATTATCTGGTGCCAATTACCTGCTCATCACAGATATGGGCATAGTTAAGATTAAATACATTGCCTGGCTGATTCAGTGGATAAACATGAATTTGGTTTGTCAGTGTTCCCTTGGGCCACCTTTCGACAAACGAAAGCAGCAATCAAATT
>CAZEMY010000070.1:3955-9717 GCA_964513405.1 uncultured Desulfobulbaceae bacterium | reverse complement strand
ATAGAAGTTTTTTACTTCATCATTCGAAATTCCTTGTTCGACATTCGATATTCAATCAGGAACCATTCCCACAGAAACTTTGATTTTCCGATACCTGTATCATAAGCAGGGGACAGGTAACCTGTAACCTGGTAACACCTGTCACCTGGAAAGTGCCTCTATCAATTCCTCGCTGCTCACCGAAGCTGTCCCCACCTTACCAACCACAACCCCGGCAGCATGGTTTGCCAGCACCGCAGCATCTCGTATCGAACATCCACTGGCCAGCCCCATGGCCATGGTTGCCGCAACAGTATCACCGGCTCCGGTCACATCATAGACCTCTTTTGCCATGGTCGGAATAGTCACCATGGTGTCGTCCTCTGCAAGCAGAGCCATACCGGCCTCCCCCATGGTTATCAGAACCGACTGACATTTGAGGCTGCTTCTGATACTCCCTGCCGCAGCAAGCAGACTATCGTCATCTGTAATAGATATCCCGCTCATCTGCTCCGCTTCATGGTGGTTGGGGGTAATAACCGTTGCTCCGAAAAACCGTTCTCCAGCAACCGGTTTGGGATCAACAATAAGAGGTAAAGAGCATTTCCTTAAGGAACGGGCATCTGCAAGTAACTGATGGAGCCTAGGCATAAGCCGCCCGTCAACCACTCCTTTTGCGTAGTCAGAAACCACAACCGCATCAAATTCATCAAGGTGTTTTTCAAGATATTCCTGGAACTTTTCCAACAGATCGGCTGAGAGCTTGCCAACCTGTTCCCGATCAAAACGAACCACCTGTTGCCCCTGGGCGACAACCCTGGTTTTGACAGTTGTCGGCCGCTCACCTTCCACTAGGCCAGAGGACGATATCCCAATATCTGCCAGCAGCCTCTTTAACTCTTCTCCCATCCGATCCCTGCCGATCAACCCGCACAACCCACCGGAACCGCCGAGAGAAACTATATTGCGAAGGACATTGGCACTGCCCCCAAGTAGGAATTCCTCCCTTTCAACATTGACAACCGGCACCGGAGCTTCCGGAGATATCCGGGTAACATTACCCCAGATAAAATGGTCCACAACCACATCACCAATAACAAGTACCCTGCAATCAGGAAACTTATCTATAATTTCCGCCAAATCGGGAGATTCCATACTCAATCAAACTCCAGAATTCTTTCAGCCATTTTTTCAGCAGCAAATACCAACGACTCCAGATCAAGAAAGTTCATAACATTTTCATCAAATAAAATCTTTACCTTAGCAGGAAAACCGTCCTCCGTATCCTCATCCCAAAAAATAAGATAAAGCGGCACAAAAGGTAAAACAGGAATAACCATGCCCACATCACCATTCTGCTCCCCAGCTCCATGTCTGCCGCCAACCTGAAGACAAAGCTCTCCCAGGCGGCTGGCACGACCGCTGAACTTATCCGCCAGTTTATGCTCACAATAGGTGGCAAGGGTACGAATTTTGGATATCGAATTGGGCAGACTTTCCATGCCTATCCAGTTCTCACTGGGAGCAGTGCCACCACCAAAGGCAACATAATTATAAAGAAGAATTTGATCACGGGGATCGACAAGAGACTCCCCGGCAAGGGTTAGCCGCTCACTACTCATCACCGCCTGCCTGTCAAGGTAAGGAAAGACAAGATTATCAAAGCCATCCTCAACTAACAATTCGGCTCCAAGCAGTGGTGCCAGACGGCTGAAATCAAGGTCTCTGACCTTTGCCTTAAGATGAGACACCAAAGCCATGTCCCGCTCATTCTGCCCCTTTTCCACGGTTGCAAGCCCACCTTCTCTCCCAGCCTCCTGAACAAGCTCATCTGGCAAAGCTGAGGCTTTCACATAGGGACAACCAAGAGGAGGCTGCCCCCCTTTGGTAACAGCTACAGCAAAAGCAAGACATGTGGGGCAACCACATTCACCACAGTTGTTCTTTGCGGTAAAGGCAACAAATTCAAGTGGATTCACAGACACCCCACGGGAATAAAAAGCATGCTAAATATTGCCGTTGATACAAAATCAATGCCTTACTTTACAAACATTATTTTTTGGCTCTATCCAGAGCCTTTGCGACCATATCTGTTAAATCAATCCTATCATCAAGAAAAAGGGCAGCATTTCGCGGCAAAATAACCGTATAGCCGCCTTTTTTCCCCTCAGCTTTCAGCACAGCTTCCATTTTCGCCATAATAGGCCCCAAAAGCTGCTGCTCGAGCTGTTTCAATTCAAGCCTGCCATCTTCCTGGGCACCAACAAGCTCCCGCCTCTTTTTCTGAAAAGCCACAGCTTTTTCCCGCTTCATTTCATCGCTCCAGACCGAACCTTTCTTTTCAATCTCTTTCTGAAGAGCGAACAATTTTTCCTCATCTTTTTTGAACTCAGCCTGCAACTCTCTCATCTTTTTCTCAAGTTCCTGCTGAGCTTTTTTACCCACATCGGATATGGCAAGCACCTTCTGCATATCAACCACACCTATTTTAACAGGTGCGGCAAAAGCAGATGCACCACTGAAACATAACGCCAAAGCACAAACAAACACTATAAAACCGAAACCACGAGACATTGTCTTTCTTTCCACTTTTTTCTCCTGAGATTCTTTTAAAATAACCTTACGCTGTGCATAACAAAAAAACATGCCGAACGGAACTTAAAATCCCATCCGGCATGGATATACACCTTACATATCTACCCTGCCTTCAGACAGATAGATGTCCTGCGATTACTGTATAACAACAAAATCAGCCCTTCTGTTCTGGGCCCATGATAATTCATCATGCCCAAATAACAACGGCTTTTCTTCTCCCCAACTGATTGTTGCCAGTCTATCCCCGTCCACCCCGAGGTTAACAAGATACTTGACGGCACTCAAAGCCCGCCGTTCTCCCAAGGCAAGGTTGTACTCATTAGTACCCCGGGAATCAGTGTTACCTTCAACCCTTACCAACAGCCCTGATTCCTGCTTTAAAAACATAGCATTTTTTTCAATCCTGCTCACCTGGTCACCTTCTATCAAAGACTTATCAAAGGCAAAATATATCGGAACCATGGGACCGCTGGTCCTGCCTTCTCTCACAGCAAATACTTCTTCAACTGTTTTATCCAGAGACTCTGCAACACCCAATCCTTCCGTAGTTTTCACAGCCTCATGTTCAACCACTTTTTTCGTCCCGCAACCACTCAAAAAAGCACTAACAAAAACAACTGATACTACCAGACAAAATAAAACTGTAATTTTCTTCATCTTTTTCTCCAAAAAAAAATTATAGGAAAGCAACATACTATCCAACAACACAACACCACCAGCCATAACACATTGTTTTTCCATTGACTATCTAATGGCAAAGAGTAATAACCCGGATCAGCTTAAGTCATATTACTAACTATGCCGGGTCATACATTAGGAATGTATAGCCTGACAAAAGCAGAGTGATATCCAAAAAAACACTCATAATGTACTTCACTGGATAAGTAATACAAGATTTTTTTCATCCTTTAGAATATAATGCCTCCTGATAAAAATACCAACAGTGAAAAAAGCTCTCACAAAAAACTGTTTCTTACGATACAATAAATTAACTTGCAAAACAACCCCAGCCCTTCTAAGTTTATTTTTCAAGGACACTATGACCACGGGCAAAAAACAAATATCTGACAAACCATTATCGCACCCAAAGGTTCGCACAAAATAACTAACAAAAGACAACAGACCAAACAGCTCAATTCGTTCAAGAAAACAGCCAAAGCTCCGTTGTCGCAAAAAAGAGACCCGCGCCAGTGAAATCCGCAAAAAACACTGCCATACAGACAGCAAATAACCTGGTCTGCACCAACCGGTTTGGAACTTTTTTCGGACTCCCCCAGGAAGTTTTTAATAAGGTTTGGGGACAACTTGAAGAGCCAGGCGGTAACTCGGTTTTATATATTTCCATGGAAATAGGGGCGGAACCCGATGTTTTTCACCCGCTGCTCAACTTCATGCGTTCCCAGGGAATAAATACAAGCAATGATCCCAAAACAAAAAAGCTGATTCAGAAATACCTGCACGGGCCGAGAAAAATACCAAACTACAGTGGCGGTCTCGGAGTTCTTGCCGGAGACACACTCAAAAGCTTTGCCGACCTTCATGTGCCGGTAACGGCTGTCAGCCTGATGTACAGCAAGGGATATTTTTCTCAGTTTGTCGACTCCAAAGTAGGTCAGATTGACCAGCAAACCCAGTGGAACCCTGAAAACACACCCACCCTTTTCCGACTGTCCAACCCGGACAACCCCGAGTTTCCCCTTGCAATTAATGTGCCCTTTTACAATGGCAAGGACGAGCCGGACAGTATAAAGGCGGAAGTGTGGATGAAGATGGAGATATCCGAGAACCTGGATTTTTTCGTCCCGGAGTTTCTCATTAATTACAGCCTGCCATCTTCACCAGCCTGGATTAAAGAGGCAGCCGATCAGCTTTACTGTGCGAAAACAACGACAGTAAAGGCTAACCAGCGCAGGATGCTCGGTTCATGCGTATTGCCTCTTATGCAGGCTCTCGGGTTTACGGCCCATACCCTGCACCTCAATGAACAGCATGGAGTTGCTGTTACCGTAGAGTTGATTCTCCGTGATCTAAAGGAAAAATTTGGTGACAACTACCATCTCTTGGTCTGCGACAATGATATTATAAATTCTGCTAAAAATGTCGCCAAGCGGATAGTTTATACTATTCACACTCCGGTTAAAGCCGGCCATGACCGATTTCCAAGAGAGATGTACTCGACAATCAGCAGCAGCTTATATCAGCGAATATTAAATTTACTGGCAAAGGATGACGAATCTCCTAACGAATATAATTTCACATCTCTTGCCATGCGGGTCAACAGGACCGTAAACAGTGTCAGCCGATTACACAGAGATGTTACCCGCAAGCAATTCCCCGAAATAAGTGACAAGATAACCGCCGTCACCAACGGAGTACACCACCTGACCTGGATCAGTGATACCCGAAGTGAAGCATTCGACAATATTGATAAACTTGACGGATGGCGGGACGATCCTGGTGTATTTGCCAAGATTCCCGACAAATCCAGGCAACTCTCAGATGCTCTGAACCAGGCCTGGCAGACGGATAACAGGACTCTTATCGACTATATAAACAAAATGCTAATCAGCCACAGGAAGCAAATGCAGGAGACCTGGATTAGCCCGCCCAACTACCTGTCCCGTCTCTCAGATGTGCAGACTCTTAAACCCGGGGTGTTTACATTTGGGTTTGCCCGCAGGTTCTCTACCTATAAAAGGGCCGACCTTATCTTTGATGACATTGACACCCTGACTTCAATCCTTGTCAAAAATAACTGGCCAGTCAACTTTATTTTTTCCGGTAAGGCTCATCCGGCCGACGAGCCAGGCAAGTCAGTACTGAAACTTCTTCTCGACAACCAGCAGGAACTTTTTGAAAAAAGCAATGGCCTGGCAAAGCTGATCTTTGTCCCCGGCTATGACATGCTCATTGCCAAGATGATGGTTTCCGGTGTTCATGCCTGGTTAAACAGCCCTAAACGACCTCTGGAAGCCTCAGGAACCAGCGGCATGAAAGCGGCGTTAAATGGGGTGCCAAATATCAGCGTTATGGACGGATGGTGGGTGGAGGGATACCATGACGGACAAACCGGCTGGAAATTCGGTTTTGAAGGTGCAGTTGATGAGGCCGATTTGAGCGAATCACCTGATTCACTTTTGTATACGGAAGACTCAAATGCTTTCTACAAGCTGTTACCTGAAGTGCTT
>CAZEMY010000070.1:0-3945 GCA_964513405.1 uncultured Desulfobulbaceae bacterium | reverse complement strand
AGTACTTTCCATGTTTTACGAAAACCACGACAAGTATCTTGAAATAGGTCTCAATAATCTGCGTCTGAATGTACCTATATTCAATACCCATCGCATGGCGGCGGAGTATGTGAAAAAATATGACATGCAGCTTGACAAAAAGACAGCTGCCGAAGTTAAACATTTTCAACAGCTTTACATATCAGAAGACAGAAACCAGAAGACAGAGTACAGATAGATCAGGCAGATAGCGTACACTACTAATGTGCAACACTAACTATTTTGTCCTCTGTCTTCTGATAAGCGTACTGCCAACAAAAAAAATACTTATAATTCTATTTAAAAAAAGGAGTACTTATATATGGCTCGTCACATGAACCCAAGCGGTTCCGCCAACAAAACCATTGATGCCATTGATCGAAAAAGGGAGCGGGAGAGGAACTTCATGCTCCGCCAAGCCAGAGAAAATGCCCTGGAGCTATCCACGGCTCTGGTGCAACGATTATTAGATACCCATATAATTGAAACCAACTCGGCTCAGGCCATCCGCGATGTAATGGAGAAACAGCTTCTGAAAATGGGCGATATGGAGGAGTTTGACATGCAGTTCAAGGTTGCACCCATCCGCAACCTGACCACAGACCCAAACATTCTCAGCCTGTTCATTACCCAGTTCATCATCGAAGACATGCTGGAGCACCCTAACATTCTTGATATTTTCGGTGACGATATTGATGTGTACAATGCTGTTGACTCTATTTTCTCAAAGATCAGGCCAAGATAAACAATAACAAAGCCCCGTTGCTTCATACTCCATGAACAGAGGGTCATCTAATCAAAAACAAAAAATACCCAGCCTGCTATTTGCCAACCAGCAAGGCGAAATAATTGATTATGATGGTCTTCTCATGGCAGGTGCCAGCGGAGAGGATTTCACCTGCCCGGAACCGGAAACATTAATTCCTCTGCCCGAAGGCAGCGAACTTTTTGTTTTACCGGCACGGTTGCCGGTCGGCATAGAGCCGAAAAGTGGCGAACCTGCCCTGCTTGACCAAAATCCTTACAAGCCTGGCGAAGAGGTCCTGGCAGTGGCAGCTTTTATGGCACCAGCCCACACAGCCATATACACAACCGCCTACCAGAAAAAACAAAACGCACCTCTTCTGCCGCTCTTTGCATACACCGCAGTGGGATGGATGAATGATAAATTTTATGTTGCCGGTTTTAGAAGTGATAAGGATATACGCCAGGACCCCTGCCAGTTCGATCAGGAAACAATTGAGCCAAAAACCAGAAAAAAATTAGCTGGATTCCCTGAAAACCGACTCATCCAGCATCTTGGTAAATGTTGTCTTACCTATGGCTGCCCTGCGGCTCGTAATTTCTTTTCAGGACGCTGGGAGGCGCCTCTCCCCTGCTCTCCTGTCTGCAACGCCGCCTGCCTTGGCTGCATATCATTACAGCCATCAGGGTGCTGCCCGTCCACTCAGGATAGAATAAAATTCATTCCAAGCCCCGCCGAACTCGCAGAAGTTGCTATAAATCACCTGGAAACAGCACCGAGACCCGTGGTCAGTTTCGGTCAGGGTTGCGAAGGGGAACCCCTTCTCCAAGCGGACACCATGGTTGCAGCCATCAGAAAAATAAGAGGAAAAACAAAGAAGGGAACCGTCAATCTTAACAGTAATGGCAGTCTCCCGGAAGCGGTAACGAAGCTGGCCCAATCGGGACTTGATTCAATCCGCATATCTGTAAACAGCAGCCAGCAGATATACCACCATCGTTATTACAAACCAAAAGGATTTTCTCTTGCAGATGTCCGCCGCTCAATGGAAATCATGAGGAATTTTAACCGCCATGTCTCACTGAATTATTTTATCCTTCCCGGATTCACCGATGATCCCGCAGAATTTCAGGCTTTGTCTGAACTGATAGAAACAGAGAAGCCAGACCTGATTCAACTTCGCAACCTTAACATTGACCCTGAATTTTACCTGAAAAGCATTGATTTTCAGCCAACCGGCCCCGCAATGGGAATGCTGAACTGGTATAAAACCCTCAGCCAAAACTTCCCCAACCTCACGCTCGGTTATTTCAACCCGTTTCTTGGGGAGTGATATCACGAGCCGTGTTCTTCAATAAATCTCCTGACCTCTGTGCTTAAGCCCAGCTCTGTACCGAGTTCAGCCAACCAGTTTCTCTCCGCCTCAGTGTCTACTTCTATGGCTGCCACTGCCAGCATATACATGCCTTTTGCCATTGATATATCGTTAATCCCGTCACATAGATCAGCTACTGGTTTAGGATTATGCAGCTCACCGAGCAAAAACATCTTTTCTTCGCCTGTCAGGTCAACACTGTGCATCTTGTCGAGGATATTTTTTTCCTCTTCCTCATCGAGAACTCCATCGGCATGGGCAGCCGCAACCATTACCTGAATCATACGAAGAGCAATTTCTTCAGAAGGCAGTCCAGCTGGTGACTCCATATGTACGGTGGCAGCTCCGGGCGATGATGAAGGGAGAGGAGTGACATTCCCCGGACTGGCAGCTCCCGGTTCATTGCCGGCATCATGCTTAAATGATGTCGGCGGTGGTGGCGGTGGTGGAACCGACGAACCATGCCCGCCGGCAGGAGGAGGTATTATCGGAGTGCTTCCTGTCTTTTGCTTACTTTTAAAAATTTCATACGCCCCAACCCCAAGACCAATGGCGGTCATCAGGGCAGGTCCGCTTGCGACAGAGCCAAGCAAACCCTTACTTTTTCCTTTTTTCCCCTTTTTCCATTTCCTACCTTTTTTCCCGCCACCTTGACCGGGAATAGCATTCCCTATAATTTTTCCCAGTAACTGTTCAGCATTAAACACCAGCTCACCTCATTTTGGTTTCGGGTTTAGTTTTCACCCTTATCAGAGAACAGAGAATCAAGGCCAGATAAACCAGGTAAGCGGAGACTCCGCATGCGAAGCACTGATTATTCTGGCTTCCGGCTTCCGGCCTCTGTCTTCTGGCAAACGCAGTCATCCGCCCCGCCTTTTAACTTATAAAGCCCGTGGGGCAGTGCAGGAAGCACTGCTATAATATTCTCCCTTGCCGCTCTTTCGCTGCCGGGCAGGTTAATAATCAAGCTCCTACCTCTTATCCCGGCTATCCCCCGCGACCATACGGCCTGGACGGTCTTCTCCAGGCTAACCTGACGCATGGCCTCGCTAATTCCCGGAATTTCCCGCTCGACAATTTCTCTCGTGGCCTCCGGGGTATGATCAGACGGTGAAACCCCGGTTCCACCAGTGGTAATAATCAAGTCAATCTTTTTTTTATCAACCCATTCAATCAGGGTTGAGCTGATCTGCTCTTCATCATCGGCAATTACCTTATACGCAACCACTTCATACTCAGAGCGGGCAGAAAAAAGATCTACCAGCATCGGCCCGCTGGTATCTTCCCTTTCACCACAGGCCCCCTTATCGCTCAAGGTCAGAATGCCTACACTATACACCGACATTATCCCACATCCTTAGCCCTATCAATGACCTTTTCAAAAATATGAGCCGGAACTTCCTCGTAATGGGAAAATTTGACCGTAAAAGAGCCACGACCGCCGGTCATTGAAGTCAAATCCAACGCGTAAAGCTGCACCTCTGCCAGGGGAACATGGGCTCTGATAACCTCATGGTTATCTACAGCATCCATACCAAGAACCTTACCCCGACGGCTGTTCAAATCACCCATGATGTCGCCGACATTATCTTCATCCACCTTGACATCTATCTCCATAATCGGCTCAAGCAAAATCGGTTCAGCCTCCTGAACACCTTTTTTAAAGGCTAGAGAGCCTGCGATCTTAAACGCCATTTCAGAGGAATCAACATTGTGAAAAGAACCATCGATAAGATTTATCCGAACATCAACAAATGGATAACCGGCAACAACCCCTTTATCCATGGCCTCGATGATGCCCTTTTCA
>CAZEMY010000069.1:0-9792 GCA_964513405.1 uncultured Desulfobulbaceae bacterium | reverse complement strand
CGTTATATTACCAAAATCCATACCCAGAACTCCTTATTCTGTTTTTCTGTTTTTTTGTCGAGGCAACCAGTAAGTCTCTACAGGTAGAATAGCAGTCTCTACCACTCCATGTCAAAAATAAAGGAAAAAGAGTTGAACATGCTGAGTATTATGGAGAGAACAGTCGACCTTGTTCTTACATTTCCGTCATGTTGCGCCGGGAGATACCACAATAATGTAAAGTTTATGCGATAGTGTCGATTCGCAAAAGTATATTAATTTCAACCAGTAACCCCTAATGTGCAGAGTGGCATAAAAATTGATATCAAACAGGTGTTGCCAGTAATCATATATTAATTATCAATAAATCAGGGGGAAGGAGAACATGAAGAAAATCGAAACCATTATAAAGCCATTTAAGCTCGATGCCTTGAAGGATGCACTTCAGGACATGGGGATAACCGGCATGACCATAAGCGAGGTCAAAGGGTTTGGCCGCCAGAAAGGACACACGGAAATTTATCGTGGTGCTGAATATATGGTTGACTTTATTCCCAAGGTTAAGGTGGAAATTATCATCGAGCCTGACAGGGTTGATCAGGTTATTGAGGGAATTATCGGGGCAGTCAGGACGGGGAGAATCGGAGACGGAAAAATCTTTGTCATACCGGTGGAAAAAATTATCCGTATCCGTACCGGAGAAACTGATGAACAGGCGATCTGATTATTCAATGTCTTCGTAATAAGTAATTTACAACAAACCAGGAGAAAGAAAATGTATAAAAAAGTTATTCCCCCGGCAATTATCCTGAGCCTTATGGCTGCCAGCACCTGTCTCGGTGCTGATGATACTGTTCCGGCAACCATTGTGACCAATGCGGATGCGATCAAGGTGGTTCAGACTAATCTTAACTTTGTCTGGACACTTGTTGCCGCCTGTCTGGTCTTTTTCATGCAGGCCGGTTTTGCCATGCTTGAGGCCGGTTTTACCAGGGCTAAATCAGCCTGTAACATTATGATGAAAAACCTGATGGATTTTTCCATGGGTTCCCTTGCCTTCTGGGCGGTTGGTTTTGGAATTATGTTTGGAGCCAATCAGACAGGCTGGTTTGGTACAACTGATTTCTTTCTTTCCGGATGGGCAGGGCCGGATGGGGATCAGTGGGTATTGGCATTCTGGATGTTCCAGTGCGTTTTTGCCGCCACTGCTGCTACTATTGTTTCCGGTGCGGTTGCAGAAAGAACCAAGTTCAGCGGTTATCTGGCCTATTCAGTGGTAGTATGTGCCTTTATTTATCCGGTATTTGGCTCCTGGGCATGGGGTTCCCTGTTTAACGGTAGCGGTTGGCTTGAGGGTATGGGATTTATAGACTTTGCCGGTTCAACGGTTGTTCATTCCGTGGGTGGGTGGTGTGCCCTGGCAGGTGCGATTGTGCTTGGGCCAAGACTGGGCAAGTATGGGAAGAAAGGTGAAATAAGAGCTATTCCCGGTCACAGCATTCCCATGGCTGCCCTTGGTGTATTTATCCTCTGGTTGGGCTGGTTTGGTTTTAACCCCGGTTCCACCACCACCGGCGATCCTTCCATCGCCATGATCTTTGTTAATACCAACTTATCTGCTGCTGCCGGTGCGGTTGGTGCAATGTTGCTTTCATGGTTCCTGTTCAAAAAGCCGGATATAGGTATGAGCTTAAACGGTGCCCTGGCCGGGCTTGTCGGTATAACCGCTGGCTGTGCCACCGTAGCACCGACCAGTGCCATTATAATTGGTTTTCTGGCAGGTTTTCTGGTTGTTGTTTCAATTATGGGATTTGACCGTATGCGGATAGATGATCCGGTTGGTGCAGTTTCTGTTCATGGTGTCTGTGGTGCCTGGGGAACCCTTGCCGCTGGTATTTTCAATATGGGCGGAACATCCGTTGAGATTATCACTACTCAGCTCATTGGTATTGGTGCCGCCTTTGTCTGGGCATTTGGTACTGCTTTTATTCTCTTCAAGCTTATTTCCATGACCATTGGCCTGAGAATATCTGAGGAAGAGGAAATGATGGGTACGGATATTGTTGAGCATGGTGCCCATGCTTACAATGATTTCCAGACCAGGAACTGATTTTTCCTCCTTTAGTATTTCAGCAGTTCCTCTCTATAAGTTGTTATTTCCCCTGCTTCCTGCCGGGGAAATAACAACGGGACTCATTCCAACTGCCTTTGCCTGTCTGGTGCCGGCGAGGGCAGTTGTCTTCCGGGATTTATATAAGTGGCATAAAAGTCCCGTTTACCTTTAATGTTATCCGGATAAAAGAATATCATGACTCCTCTCAATTTTCTGACCATTCAGCATATTGACTGGGAAACACCAGGCAAGCTTCTTCTTGATGCATCTAAACGGCTTAACATTAATTTGGATGTAATCAAAATATATAAAGAAGCAGCACCTGATCCGGCCGATTACGATGCTCTTCTCCTCCTCGGAGGGCCTGCCAATGTTGACGAAGATGAACAATATCCTTTTCTTAAGGAAGAAAAAAGGTTAATAAAGGCTTGGCTGGCCATGGACAGACCATGCCTGGGTTTCTGTCTGGGGCATCAGCTGCTTGCCGATGGGCTTGGAGCTGAAATTGTTGATAATTTAATGCCTTCCATCGGTTTCACCCAAGGACACCTGACCAGCGTCGGCAGGGGACATCCTATTTTTAAAGGAATAGACTCACCACTTCCTCTGTTTAAATGGCATGGGCAGGCTATTGGGACACCATTGCCCCGTGAAATCATTATGCTGGCCACCTCGAGCCAATGCGTAATTGAGGCTTTTTCGGTGGCTGGTCGTCCCCATATTGTTGGTTTTCAGTGTGATAACCATGCTGCTCACCCGGATGATGTCCGCTCCTGGCTGGAGCATGATCGTGCCTGGATCGGAAACCTGCCGCAGTATGAAAGTTTACTTATGCTTCCCAGGCAGGCTAAAGAGAAACAAAAGGAAACAGAATTTTTTATATTTAAAATAATGAGCAATTTTAAAAAGATTATTCAAGCTGGCACTCATCTCAGTATTAACCAGTGATACTACGGCGGAGTACGGATGGAGCCGTTCACTTCGTTAATGTAGTCAAAAAGAAAAAAATAAAAACTTGTGAAATCCATGTCACTGCTGACCGGTAAATCAATTTTTACGACTATGCTCCAGGATGGTCCTTTCGCTACCGGCGAAGCCGTTCCACTTGCTGAGCCGTTCTCAACTCTCTCAAAAAACTGGGTTGCCTGTTTGCGTAATGACCCCCTGGTAAAAACAAAATACAGGGCGGTTCGAAATCAGATTTTTGATTTTCTGGCTATAAACTCATTTGCCGGGATTATCACCCTTCAGCATAACCAGTCCCTGATGGATGAGGCCAGCAGAAGAGGTCGCCGCCTGCTGGCCAATATGTTTGCCATTAACGGTACAGAAAGTGAAGTTGACAGCCATATTTACGATTACTCCCGTACGGCAGATGATGTGATTAATTCTCTACGCCTTAAAGTGCTGGCACCCTATGGTGCCCACATTGAGATGACCAACGAAATTTCCATAATTAATGACCCTGTCCGATTGCTGCTTATTATCTTTGACGATCGCTTCCATAAAAAGGCCAGGTTTGAAGCCAAGAGGAAGCTGGTTCTGATGAATCTGGCAGGCTCCATTGATCAGAGGGAAAGAGAGACCGGTATCGAACATAAATTTTCAGATTTTCTTGATTTTCTCAATGCCAGGGTCTGGAGTCCGAACATAAAGATCGGTGATCTGGAAATCAATTATCTCTATTCCATCCACGACAAAGGGGATTTTAGTTGTCGTGAAGTCAAGGTTTTGACCGAGGCTGAGGCAGATCAGGTTGTCCCGGTGAAGGGAGAAAAGCTGACTCTTATAAAACGGCGGCGGTTCAGGGACGGAAACCTGGAAATTCCGGTGTATGTTACCATGCGAAAAAAACCTCCGGCTGCCAGGGTCATCAAGCTGCTTCGCAAAAATGAAAAAAATCCGGCTACGGCTGTTGACGATGAACTGGGTCTGATGGCAGTGCTTAATAATATAAGTGATGTTAAACGATTCCTTCGCCACCTGACCAGCAGTGCCATAGAGGGTGGCTCATTTATGACCCTGGAGGATATCTCCGACACCCTCACCGGTGGCAAATATAGTGGCTGTGCAGTCGGAAGTTCCGGGAAAACCCCTATGCTGAAGTTTTTTGCCCGTCTTGGAGGGATGAGGGTGGAGTTTATTGTTCATACTAACCGCTCCTACCTAAATTATATGTATCAACGGGAAGTTGCCCATGATGAGTATGAAGTGAAGAGGGTCTTTGATACAGGAGTGGCAGAGTTTCTTTTCCCCATGGACATCTACCATCTTGATATGAAAAAAAATCGTGACCTTCAGATAGACAACTTCAGGTATCTTATTGAAAACACATACAAGGGCGGGCGTAAAGAATAAATATTATTTTTCGCCAGATGCACTGGGAGTAACTGTACTAAAATATTATTCATAACTGCATTTTCCATTTTATTTGACAGTTGTGCAGCACAAACCTTATGTATGGGTTGTTATTTAAAACTAACCCGATGCGTTACCACGCCTTCTTTGTTGACTACATAATAAGCTGACCCATCCTGAAAAAAACTGCGACATCTTTCCCTGTTGTTCCTCTTTTTAGTTTGGCATTTAAAACCGTCATCTGTGACTTTCCAGCTCCCGCGGATACTGCTGTAAGTTCCATCTGCATAATAGGTGGTTCTGCCTTCCCTGCCTTTTTCCAGGCGTGTCCAGTAACTGGTATTCCCGGAATATAAACGCCTTACTTCCTCAGGTGATAAAAACTTGCCGCTGGCGGGAGTTATGGTAACTGGTTTTCCTCCTTCGTTACTCTTAACAGTGAATTTATACAAATCTTTACCTTCTCTATTAACTCCTATATATTTGTTACCCTTTTTTGTAAACTTTAAGATATGTTGGTTCTCGCCCGCCTATGTTTCGTTTGTAGCCACCCCTTGTCACCTCCCATGTTCTTATCCTGCTGTAGGTACCATTAGTGTCATATTTGTGAGTCCATTGCGAATCATTCCTCAGGTTTGTCCAGCGGGCGGTTCTGCCGGTAAAAAGTTTTTTTAATTCAGCTGAATTAAGAAACGCTGTATTTGCTGGAGCAGGAGAAAGGTTGCTGCCTGTATTTTGTCCGGAAAAACATCCGGAAAAGAAAAAAACAGAAATGAACAATATCCCTGTGGTCAATATATTTTTATTCATTTTTTCCCTCCTTCATCAGGTGATTTGGTATATTCAGTATATGCATAATCGCTCACCAAGCCTGCTGGTTTGCGGGGAGGCTCTCCTTCCCCTGAACTTAGACTCTGCAAGTTACTGGTGAGCGATTATGTTTCTAAATGGTCACGCCAGTTTTACTATGATAGAATCCTTAATCATCAAATGCTTCTTTTGTTTTCCACTCCTGCCAAACCTTGCCAACCAGGTTAATTCCAGGTTTCAAGGTTTGCTTACCGGGTTTCCATCCGGAAGGTGTAGCCTCTCCACCTTCAGTTTTGCGTACCAGCTGAAACGCTTGAATCTGGCGGATTGTTTCACCCACATTTCTGCCAACCGGGGGGGTAAGCACTTCATAACCTTGCACAACTCCGTCGGGATCAATCAGGAAACGCCCTCTGTTTTCCACTCCGCCATTCTCATCATAAACGCCATATACCCTGCCTACCTTGCCGCCGGCATCGGAGAGCATCGGGAAGGGAACCCCGCCATCAACCATTTTGCTGAGTTCATGGTCATTCCACATCTTGTGAACAAACATGGAATCAATACTCATCGATAATACCTCTACGCCAAGCTCCTGAAAGGCAGAATATTTTTCAGCGACCGCTGAAATTTCAGTAGCTCATACAAAGGTAAAATCGCCTGGGTAAAAACAAAGTACTACCCATTTACCGAGATAATCGGAAAGTTTTACATTTATAAACTGACCTTTGTGGTACCCGGGTGCAGCAAAATCAGGTGCCTTTTCATTAACCGTTATCATTTTTCGTTTCTCCACAGTTTCATGTGTTTTCTGGTTAACATCAACTTGATGATCCTCTTCAACCGGTCCCCCTACGGGACGGGCACAACCAACGCCTGCTTCTTCGCTCATACAAACCTCCTCACATTGTTATTGAAAATAGCTGTTAACTGCCAGTTGAGCATAATGGTCTCTATGAAAAACCATATCAGTGATGATTGTTATATATAAGTTTAGGGTTCGCAATACATTTAGTTATAAATTTCTTGAAAAATGATATTTACTCTGTTGTCACGATCCACAGGTTGCTGCTCTATGCCGTTGGATTTCATATGAGTTGTCTGGTTTTTATTACGATATTTGTTACTAGTTATATACTTTAGCATTGACAATCATATTAGTGATTACTAAGTTTGCAAGTTCTATTAAAATATGGAAACACGCTAAAATTTTACCATTTGTCGTGGATATGTCAATAGTGGTAATGTCTCTTGCTTAAATTAAAAAGAAGCATGACAATAACAATTTAATATTAATGGGTTAACATGAAAGCGTCGGAAATAAAAACATCTCTTGAACTTCTCGTAGATTTGAAACAGCCAGTTTTTTTATGGGGTTCTCCTGGGGTAGGAAAAAGTCAGATAGTAAAACAGACCGCCGAAAAAAAAGGGCTGGATCTTGTAGATATCCGGGCGATACTATTAGATCCTGTAGATTTACGGGGATTGCCAAGAATAAGTGCAGATGGTCTTTCAGAGTGGTGTACTCCTTCTTTTTTCCCACAAAGCGGGCAGGGAGTAATCTTTCTCGATGAACTTAATGCTGCCCCTCCTTTAGTGCAGGCTTCCTGTTACCAGTTGGTTCTGGATCGTCGGCTCGGTGAATATGAACTTCCTGATGGCTGGTCAATAATAGCGGCCGGGAACCGGGAGAGGGATCGGGCTGTTACTCACAGGATGCCTTCTGCCCTTGCCAATCGTTTTGTTCATATTGACTTTTCTGTTGACTGTGGCGAGTGGCTGGAGTGGGCGATAAAACGGGAAATTTCTCCGGAGATAATAGCTTTTCTTCGTTTCCGACCGGCTTTGCTCCATGACTTTGATCCTGAAAAAAATTCCAAGGCATTTCCCTCACCCCGGACTTGGGAGTTTGCTTCCAACCTTATCAGTAGTGCCGGAAACGGTAAAAATGCAGGTGTGCTGCACGAGCTTCTCTCCGGTACTATCGGTATTGGGGCTGCGATAGAGTTTAAAGGATTTATGAAAATATGGCGTGAATTGCCGAAAGTTGAAGACATTATAAATAGTCCCGCCCAGATCGAAATCCCGACTGATCCGGCAGTTCTGTTTGCTGTCTGTGAGATGGTTGGCAGGGCGGCTGAGCAAAAAACAGCGGATAAAATCATGGTTTTTGCAGGTCGTCTTCCCGATGAGTTCAGTGTCCTGCTGGTCAGAGAAGCAATTCGCCACTGTAATGATATTGCCGGCACGGATTCATTTGCATCCTGGGCGACGCGTCATGCTTCCGTGTTGGTTTGACCTGTTTACTGGTAGATAGCAAATTAAAAAAGAGAAAGAAAAAGAAAAAATAAAAATGCAGGATCCAAAAGCTTATAATAAAATTCTTAAAGCCCGCACTTCCCTTGTTCTTAATCATCCTTTTTTTGCCTCCCTTGCTCTGCGGCTGAAGGTAAGGGAGGATTACAACTGCCAAACCGTCTGGACAGACGGCAACGTTTTTGCCTATAATCCCCACTACATCAACATCCTGCCAGCAAAAAAACTTGAAGGGCTCGCAGCCCATGTGGTTATGCATCCTGCCTGCAATCATCATAAGAGGCGGCAGGGGCGCGATAAAAAAATGTGGAACCGTGCCTGTGATTACGCCATCAACGGGATACTGCTTGATGCCGGCATTATCCTGCCGGACGGACATCTTCATCACGATCAGTACATGGATAAAAGTGCTGAAAATATATATGAGATACTGTGCAGTGGCGGTGATGATGAAAATGATGATCCGGATGAATCATCACAGGAGGTAAAGGAAGAGGATAATCAAAATCAGGAAAACCCGGAGGAAGGAGAAGATAACCAGGCAGCGGGCAAAGATGAAGGGGAGGACGAGGATGATCAGGATACCACTGGCTCAGATGGTGATCCCGGTCTTTCCGGAGAAGTGCGGGACGAGCCGGAAGGGTCAGCCATGGGTGAGGGTGAGGCCACGGAAACAGACTGGGACGAGGCACTTGTCCAGGCGGCCCATAACGCCAGGGAGATTGGAAAACTTCCCGGTGCTCTTGAGCGGCTGATTGAAAAAAAAATCAATCCCCGGTTGGGCTGGCAGGAACTTTTATCCCGTTTCATAGAACGCTCAGCCCGATCCGACTATTCCTGGGTTACCCCAAACCGGCGTTATATTTATCAAAACCTCTATTTACCATCCCTGAAAAACAGTGAGCTCTGTGAGGTGGTTGTTGCCATAGATACATCCGGAAGTATAAAAGATACAGAACTTTCTCAATTTGCCGCTGAAATTTCGGAAATAATGGAGCAGTACCCGGCAACTATTCACCTGATTTACTGCGACCTTAAAATAGTTCGCCATGAGACTTTTCAGAGAAGCGACCTGCCGATTACAATAAACCCCAAGGGGGGGGGCGGCACAGACTACCGACCTGTGTTTGAGCGTGTTTCCCGCTCAATCATGAACCCTGCCTGTCTGATTTATATGACTGATATGGAATGCCTTGGTTTTCCTGAGCGGGAACCTTCTTACCCTGTAATGTGGGTGAAAACCGGGGGGAGCAAGCGGGAACCGCCATTTGGTGAAGTGCTGGTTCTCGCCTCCACTTGAAAATAACTTGTTGTTATGGAACATTATTTGAGGATACGATATGAAAATAATATGGAAAATTGATAAAAAAAGAGGCAATTACAGGGCAGGGTTGAGCTATAGTATTGCGCTGGAGGAGTATGAAAAGGAACTTGCCGTCCATGCGGTAAATATTTGCAGTTTTATCCCGATAATACCTGAGTCCAATCAGGATTACTGTCTCCCCGGATGTAATGAACGCTCAGCGGACTGGAAAGCGGAAAATTACCATTACATAAATGTCCCATACTTTAAGTTGGGAGAGCTTAGTGATTTTATTCGCTTACCATTTAGCGAGTCCGGCTGTTATCCTGAAGTGGAAAAGTCCTTTGTTAAACTGAGAAGTATCTATGAAGAAGTGGTAAAAGAGGCATATGGCTGGAAACCCATCAGCTGCCGGAATGAGCTTGACACTTCCAAAGAGACAAAAAAACATATTGCTGCCAAGGTAACAGCTGGAAAAATGCTGGCTCTGTATGGTGCTTAAGGGGTGATGAGGGGGCAGGCATTCTCCGTCAGCAGGTCTGGTTTAACCATGGGGAAAAGAGAGTTTTCGGAGCCGTTGCAGGGTTCAAGTGATATCATGGTGCAAACAAGTTGATCGTTAAATGTATAACATCAGTGTGATGTGGCATTATAGCAGGCATTTGGAGGTGTTGGCTAACTTGTTTTTTAAAGAAGAAGTGTATCTGTTTTCAAGCTTGCTTCGACCTTAATAGTAAGTAAGGTTATCCAGACTATGGCCAATATGCTCAAAATGCATGTTATGTGCCTATGGGCTATGGTCTCCTGCAAAGTCCTCCTGTTTTATTCTTTTATTACAGCGTGTTATGTGAGGTATAGGTTTTCTCTCAAAGATCCTTCTTTGTTAGCCTTTGATGAACGACGAAAAAATGGA
>CAZEMY010000068.1:0-9793 GCA_964513405.1 uncultured Desulfobulbaceae bacterium | reverse complement strand
ATATGGATATTGCCACCATGGTTAAGGCGGTTAAGCTGATTGATGGTAAGGCTCTAATTGAGGCCTCCGGCGGGGTCAACCTGGGAAATGTCCGTGCCATTGCTGAAACCGGGGTGGATATTATCTCTATTGGCAACCTGACCCACTCCGCCCCCGGAGTTGATATTGGTATGGACTGGGGATGACCGGGGACAGGTGTCAGAGGGGTGTTAATTAAACGCATCTGCCCTTTTATGTCGAATATCCAAAAAGTACCCTGTCCCATAAGTTTTGACTGATTTTCTGGCAATTAAAAGTTTTTTTTGAATATCAAATGTCGAACAGGTAAGCGCAGACTCCGAGGAATTATGAATCTTGAAGTGTGGATGCTACAATAGTGCGTAGGTCGGATTAGCGGGTGCAGCGAAAAAAGTTGACAAACAGGAAAGACTACAATCAGAACAAGAAATATATAATGGCAAGGCATTAGCGTAATCCGACTCTCACCGTATTGTCTGATTACGCTAATACCTTGCTGCGTTAGTACTTTTCGGTTATTTTTAGTTTGTCGTGTTTTCTATCTTTATTCTATTCTTATTTGTGCTAATCCGACCTACGCATCCGCCATTTTATGGCGAATATCCAGACCAGTCGGTGAGTGCCGGATTAGACAAGATACTTCCTGTGACCTTGGTTTTTAAGAAATTCCGCAAAATATTTACGGAGTTTTGGTAGCTTCCAAAGGCTGGTGACAATGTTTTTTTGAGTAAATTTTACTAATGTCGATGGATTAAAATATGCCTCGGCATTGTCTAAGTTGAGGACAAAAGGAGATTTGTCGTCCAGAGCAAGGACAGCACTCATAAGCAGAGCTCCGGTACGGTGATTTCCTTCAAAAAAGAGCTGTGGCTGGCTGAGGTTGAGGATGTATAGTCCTGCCGCCCGCTTCCATGCTGATTTTTTTATATTGCCCCTGTGCCATGAAAGCAGGTCCCCTATGTTGCATCCTTTTTGTCTGTAAAACCTGTCCGTGGTGTCTTTAATGTGTTTGGAGAATTCTTCCCGCACCTTAGGGTCTGTCCCGCAGAGAACGATGTGATTTAGCTCAAGGACATGATGGATGCTTTTTTTCTTTGTTATATCAACGCCTTTCCCTAATAATTTATCAATATATTTATAGCCGGATAACATGTTTTCCACGATAACATTGTCCATGGGGTCTCTGCTCATGTGAAGTTTTTTGTTCAGGATGTTAAACTCTTTTTGAACATCTCGAAGTGATTTGGCTATGTTTTTGAGGTGTAATCTGGTCATTGTCTATGTAAGAGAAGGCGAAGCAGAGATCAAAGGAGACAGGGTTTGTAGTCAGTTATGTGACAGTTTCTAACCTGATTTTTTAGAAAAGAAAACAGTTTTATTTTGCTTTGTATTCGGCACTCACCGGCTATTGAAGGAACAGGGATGAATAAGCCGGTGAGTGGCGAATGGTTAGTTCCGGTCTGCTCTCATAACAGTTCGCTTGCCAGCATGGATAAGGTCGATCTTTCCCCGCGTTGAAGGGTGACATGGGCGTAAAGTGGCTGCCCCTGCATTTTTTCAATGAGATAGCTCAGTCCGTTGGAGCGACTGTCAAGATAAGGATGGTCGATTTGGTGGATATCGCCAGTGAATACTATTTTGGTGTTTTCACCGGCTCTGGTGACGATGGTTTTTACTTCATGTGGGGTGAGGTTCTGGGCTTCATCAACTATCATGTACATTTTGGTAAGACTTCTGCCTCTAATATATGCCAGTGGTTCAATGATCAGCTTTTCTTCGTCAAGCATTCTGGAAAGCCGTTGGTACATATCGCTCTTTTCCGGGAACTGACCGCGGATAACCGCAAGGTTATCGTACAGGGGCTGCATGTATGGGCGAATTTTTGAGTTGATATCGCCGGGCAGGTAACCTATATCCTTGTTGGAGAGCGGGACTATGGGCCGGGCAAGGAGAATCTGCCGGTATTGTTTTCGTTGGGCAAGGGCAGAGGCAAGGGCAAGGAGTGTTTTTCCCGTACCCGCTTTTCCCGATATGGTCACTAAGGGGACATCTTCGTTGCATAGGGCGTGGACGGCAAAGCTTTGCTCGGCATTACGGGGAGTTATTCCATAGACTTCTGTCTTTCGGATGGTAATTATAGCCCTGTCCTGGGCGACAAATGTGGAGAGAGCTGATTTTTTACCATTTTTTAGAATCAGGTACTCGTTGGCTATGAGCGGTTCCTCTGTCTTTATGTCTTCTGCACTTATTCCCTCATTATTTTTATATAAATTTTCTATAAGCCTGCTCTCCATATCGTTAATCGCCCGGCTTCCAGAATAGATCATCTTTATGTTTTTGACATGATCGCTGGTATAATCCTCAGCTGTTATCCCGACAGCTTTTGCCTTGATACGGAGGTTGACATCCTTTGTTACCAGAATAAATAAGCGGCCACTGTTTTCAGTGGCGAGATGGCATGCGATATTGAGAATACGGTGGTCATTTTTGCCGGCTGCCGGGAATTGTTCCGATAGAGAAGGATGCAGCTCTTTCTCAAGTTTTATGGATATATTGCCCCGCTCGGTACCTATCGAGACTCCACCATTGAGCAGCTTTCCGGTGCTTAACTTGTCGAGGGAACGGACGAATTCGCGGGCATGGAAATTGACGGTCTGGTTTCCCTTTTTAAACTGGTCAAGCTCCTCAAGGACAGTAATGGGGACAACAACATCATGTTCATCAAAGTGATTGATGCAGGAAGAATCATGGAGGATAACATTTGTGTCCAAAATGAATGTTTTTTCCGTGTCTGACATGGCTTGTCGGTTCCTTTATGGTTTTGGTTGTCAATAGGGCTGAAGATAAAATACTCAATTCTCTATTTTGGCATTTTGGGGGCAGGTCGGGCTTTTTTGTTTTTTATCGGGTAGTCACCTCCTTTTGGTTTGGTTGAGTACAAGTACCCTGTGGGCAGAAAGGTGGGTTGATATAGTCGTAATGACGGGGGATTACTGCAAAGTTTGCCTTGCATAAATTTATTCATGTCACTGTAGATGATTGGTGGCAGGAGATATAATTACCTTCCCACTGGCAAGGAGTGTATTGTCTCAGGATTATTTATAAAATACATTTTTTATTTTAGTAATCCATTAGCGGTGTGTTATAATGTGATTAGGACAGCGAGGGAGTGTTAACTTTTTATGTGGAGTGTAACCAGAATTTAACCCGATGCTAACGAACTCCTAACATAAGGGGTATAAAGTTAGTCAACTCGCTGGCATATTTGCCTTGTCTGAAAAAAACGATTATCGTATAAGTGGATCGAGTATTGCAAGGTTTTCTTGGAGGGAATTGGGTTAAGGAATGGACAACATCTTTTTAAACAGGCGGAAGCGAGATATAAATAAATATTTACCAGATCCTGCTCTTTCCTGTGGCAGAGGGAATAAAACACCAGGGAAATCCTTTTTCCTTGATTTGGTTTTCTTATGCCTGGTTATGTTTAGTGGTCTTTATGTCTGGTCAATAGTTGATTCAGTCAGGGAGGTTTACAGTGTAACTACTGAGCGACATATTGAACATCCTGAACAAACCGCCGAGGGTGGGTTGTAATTGTTTTAAAGAGTATTACTTTTTTTTAAAAGGTGCAGGTTAGTTGTTCCTAAGTAGTCTTTGAAAACTTGAGAGGTTCAGATGAAGATCGGTGCGATAGTCAGTTGCAATACTGAAGACAGGCATGGTCACTGTAAGACCCGCCTCGTTGATAATTTAAGAGCAGAGAATTTTGACATTCTCTGTTTTCATGATACGGCATATAGCCGGGAACTGATGTTTAACAAGAGTTCATTCCTTGCGGACAAGCTTGGCATGACCTATTCCTTTACGGTTGCCGGTCAGCAGGCATCTCTGAAACAGAAAAAAAAGTCTTGTTCCCTTTCCGGTTTAACAATCATGGCTGGTGCCTCAACATGGATGTTGAGCAGCGGGAGTTTTCCCTTGTCATCCGGTGAAAAAAAGGACTCATCGGCACAGTTTGCCATTATTCGTAAAAATGGGAATGCTGTACTTGTTATAAATATTTTATTTGAGAAGGGGAGTGGTGTTTTACGCCGTTCTCAGTTGCACCAGTTACTCGAACATCCTGTTCTGAACAAACCTTATGCAGCGGTACTTCTTTGCGGTAATTTTATTATTAAGAGCAGGAAGGGAACAGCCACCAAAAATAATTTCAGCTATAATGTCAGGAATGGATTCGTAGCTGGTGGCGGTTGTGATCTCCAGAAGAGAAAAAATAAAGGGATAGCTGCTGAAATCGGGTGTGCCATGCCAAATATATTTGTTCTTGAAGACGGGGTTGACCAGCAGACGGCGTTTAATTACACCAACAGCCGTCTGTTTGACAGTTTTGCCGGAGATGGAAAATGTGTCGTTCCCGGCCATGCCGGAATAGTTTTCAATATGGACATATCAAGGGAAAAGAGAAATAGCGAACAGCAGATGTATCGTTATGTCTCTTGCACTAATCCATGGCAGAGGACACCCAAACGGGCTCTTGGGTGTTGCGGTTAAGATACAATAGAGAGTTGAGTAATTCATTTGCCCGCCAGGAGGAAACAAGTTTCAGTTACCCTGCCGGCGGATTCCTTGGCTTTGGGGATCGTGTTTGTCTGACTTATTTTTGTAAAGATCCTTAAGCGTTTCGTGCAAAAATGGAATTACCCATGTATCGGTTGCGTTTTTTCTCTTTTAATTTATGCATGTCAACCACAACCAGCCCATCCACGCAGTTGTTGAAATCCTGGTCAACATTGAAATCAAGAAACCTTACCCCGCCGGGTTGGCATAGTTCACTGTACTGCTTGTACAGGGTTGGAACGGTTGTCCCCATGTTGGCAAGCAAAGATTTTAGTTTTTTGAAGTCCTGTCGGTAATCGTTGCCACAGAATTCTTTGCCAAGTTCGCTTATTGATTGCGAGAACCTGAACGGGTTTCTGGAGCAGGGTGTCTCTTTATTATCACTGAAATACAGTTTGTAAAAATAGATCAGCAGATCCCTGGCATTCTTTGGCATGCTGTTACTGATTGATACCGGTCCGAACAGGTAGCGAAAATCAGGATTGCAAATCAAAAAAGCACCAATTCCGTACCATAGATAATCAAGACTGCGTTTTCCCCAGTAGCGTTGCTGGATAAAGCTGCGTCCAAGTTCCAGACCATTTTCTATAAATTCATGACGATCCGGATCAAGGGCAAAGAGACTGCCGGTGTAAAGTCCTTCCGCACCATGGTTTTCCAAAGCCCATTTTGAGTCTATAAAGCGATATGCACCGACTATTTCAAGGTCTTCTTCGTCCCAGAGGATAAGGTGTTGATAATAACGGTCGAAGTTGTCTATGTCCCTTCTCTTGCCTGTCCCCTCCCCAACTGCTCTAAAAGTGATTTCCCTGAGTCTGCCAATTTCTCTGAGAACCGGTGATGTATCCGGGGATGAATAAAGGAGCATCTGTTTTCCGTCCGGGGTGCGACCAAGGAGATCGCTTTGCTGGAGGTATTTTTTTATCTCGGTTTTCCTCTCCGGCAATGCCACCGAGCTTTCGGTAATAAATATGGTTTGTTTATTTTTCCCTAAACGGTAAACATGTTTTTTAAAAAGTTTAACCTTGTCTTCTGTCCTGATTGGCATGGCGTGGTAAGAGCCGAATGGAATTATTTTGCCGACCCTGAACCTTATCTGCTTTTCCCGCTGTTTAAACATCTCGCCGACAAGCATCAGAGTTGAGACCGGTTTACAAAGCAGAGAGGCGGTGTAGAAAAGCGGTGAATTTTTACCCTGGATATGAATGGGCAGAATCGGCGATCCTGTTTTTGTGGCAATACTGAGAAAGCCCTTATGCCATTTTCCGTCTTTAACTCCCGTGGGTGCTGCCCTTGACACCTCCCCGGCCGGGAAAATAATTACTGCTTTTTCACTGCTCAGGGCTGACATTATATCTGATAACTGCAATCTTTTTGAGACACCTGACATGTTGTTGACCGGCAACAGGCACGGGCTGAGTGGCTTTACAAAGCTCAATAATTCATTGGCAACCACTTTCACATCGGAGCGGATTTCATGGATTAATTTGAGCAGAGCCAGACCGTCAAGTGAACCGATGGGATGGTTGGCAATTATTACCACCCGCCCGCCTACCGGGATATTTTCCCGATCCCGGTCGGAGACGGTATAGCTGAAATTAAAATATTCCAGAACCTGTTCAACAAAATCCATTCCCTTGAGGTGCGGATAATGACTGGCAAAATAGTTGCAATCTTCTTCGTGAAGCATCCTGCGCAGAACAGCTTTGGTAGGAACCCTTAGAAAAGGTTTGTTCTTGAGAGACGGGTAGGAGTTGTCTAATATTTCCTCAACTACAAACATTTGCTCACCTCTTGTTGGTTGTATAGAAGGATATTTTTCTCAAATGTGCTTCTGCTTTCCCGTTGGCAAGGCCACTGGTGTCAACATTAATGACCAGACCTGTTATCGGCGGGGTATTTTTTTTGTTGAACCACTGCTGAAAAGCACTGCCAACCTCAAAAAATGATATGATAGTTATTCCAGGTTCCGGCCTGTCAAGGCAGATATAGCGGCCGGTTCTCCTGTAACTATTTCCAATGTATGGTTTAAGGATTGGCTCGTCCTGGCAGAGAAACATGCCTATAAAATAGGGTATGTCGGGAAGAAAGAATCGATCTGCATTAACTTTGCCGCCAAAGGAAAGGCTTATCATCAGAGGTTCACGGTTTACCCCCTTTTCCCACGAGGCTCCCACCGGATAAACATCAACTCCCCACTCGATTCTGACAAAGGTCACATTTTCCAGGTAGAGATCATCTTTTACAAACATTCCCATGGCGGGTTTTTTGATATTTAATAACAACCCTTTTTCGCTTGCATCAATTGTGATGAAAGATGGTTTGTCCGCTTCTTTTTCTAAAGAAAATCCCTGACTGCGGAGCCATGAAGACGGTTCTTGTCTGATGTTTGTAAAGTCTATTTTATAAATAACCTGATGGTGATCAGGGATAACTGCCTGACAAGGTAGCGGCACTGTCAGGAAAAGGATGAGTATAAAAGAAATATATGTCCATGATGGCTGTCTAATCATGATGGCATCGTTGTGATGGGTAAATGGGACAGATCTCGTAAAAAAACAAACACACCGTCACTTACATCGCATAAGTGCGAGGTTTTGCAGGTAAACTGAACAAGCCCAAGGCGTTTAAATCCGACATAACCGTGCCTGTCGGATTACGCTTATGCCTCGTTGTATTATATATTTTGTATTTCGATCATATTCTTTGCCATTTTTCACCGCCTTCATTGTTTACGCTAATCTGACCTACTTATCTTGTTGAATAAAGCGGAACTAATGCCGGCGGGGAGGTCACTACAAAAAAGAAATCTACCCATACCTTGTTAATCTACAGTTAGGAAAAGGTTACAGGTTGGTTAGCGGCGGGGGACGGGATTTTTTTCTATTTGCAAATTATTTCTCATCTCCCTGAAATGTCATTTGTTTTTTAAGATATTCTCTGTATGTGTCCTGGTGAATATGTTTTGTCCATGCAGTCTTCAGGTTAAATGGAACTATAACTCTACGCTTACGGAAATTTAATGAATCTCCTTTATGATTACAGGAGTGGGAATTAAACGATTAGGTGCATTTCTTTATTTTTCATTTCTGGGATAAACATAAAAACGGGGGAAAGAATGGGATTACAGTTCAGGAGCATATGGATATCCGATACGCATCTCGGGGGGAAGAATTTAAAAAGTAACAAGCTCTATGATTTCCTTAACAATACCGATTCAGAATATCTCTATCTCGTTGGGGATATCCTTGACCTCTGGCTTCTCAACAAGAGGTGGCACTGGCCGGAGATTAACGATAAAATAGTGGAGCTGGTTTTTGAAAAAGCCCAAAATGATACCGAAGTCTTCTATCTGCCCGGAAACCATGATGCAATGATGCGCAAATATGTAGGATCAACATTTAACGGTGTCCATATTCGTGGTGAGATGATTCATCAGGGTGCCAATGGCGATAGGTTTCTTGTTCTCCATGGTGACCGTTTTGACCGTGTTGTCCAGGAAAATGAGTGGCTGGCTCATATTGGCAGCAGGTTATACGAGGCATTGTTGAGGATTAACCGGAATTATAATAATTACCGTAAATTCATGGGCAAAGACTATTATTCCATTTCCGCCCTCCTTAAACATAAGTGTAAAACAGCGGTCAGCTACATGAGTGATTATGAAGATGCCCTGGTTGAAGAGTTACACAAACAGGAAGTTGACGGAGTGATATGCGGGCATATTCACCATGCGACCATCAAAAACATTGGCGATTTCCTTTACACCAATTCCGGTGATTGGGTGGAATCATGTACAGCTCTGGCTGAGAATGATCATGGTGCCATGGGGGTTATTCAGTGGGCGGAGCAGAATCCGGTTAAAGAATGTGTACTGTTACAGGAGGAAAATGAAAAGAATCGCTATAGTGACGGATGCCTGGCACCCACAAATTAACGGGGTTGTCACAACGCTGGCTCAAACCGTAAAATATCTTGAAAATTCCGGTTACCTCGTGAGAGTGTTTGCTCCGGAAATGTTTAAATCTATCCCCTGCCCGACATATCCGGAAATAAGATTGTCCCTGGTTTGGCCAGGGGCAATAAAAAAGCATCTGCTTGCTTTTAAACCCGACAGTATTCATATCGCTACAGAAGGTCCTCTGGGGTGGGCAGCCCGGCGGGTATGCCGGAAACATAAGCTCCCCTTTACAACTTCTTATCATACCCGATACCCTGAGTATGTCCGGGAAAGATTTCCTATTCCTTTATCACTATTGTATGCTGTTATTAAGGCATTCCATCGGCCGGCGGCAAGAACCATGGTTGCCACCAGAGCTCTTGAAGAGGAACTGTCTGAACGGGGCTTTTCTAATCTTGCTTTCTGGTCGCGGGGGGTGGATTCCGAGTTGTTTCGGGCTGGCTCAAAAGACTATCTGCAAGTGGAAGGACCTGTATTTATGTATACCGGCAGAGTGTCCGTTGAGAAGAACCTGCGAGCGTTTCTTGACCTTGAACTTCCCGGAACCAAGGTCGTGGTTGGGGATGGCCCGGAAAAAGAGAACCTGGTAAACAGTTACCCTGATGTTATGTTTACCGGTTACAGACATGGAAAGGAGCTGGCTTTGACCATGGATTCTGCTGATGTATTTGTTTTTCCAAGCCTGACCGATACATTTGGAGTTGTGCTGCTGGAAGCCATGGCCTGTGGGGTTCCGGTTGCGGCTTATCCGGTAACCGGACCTATGGAAACTGTTCGTAACGGTATCAATGGATATCTTGACAGTGATTTGCGGACAGCGGCACTGAAGGCTTTGGATATATCACCACAGCAGTGCCGGAACTTTGCTTTAAAGTACTCATGGGGAGTATGTGGTCGTCAGTTTTTAGACAATCTTGTTTTTAGTTGACAGAAGTTCAGGGTGACACCTGTCCCCTGAACGCTTAACGAATATTTGCCCTGGTACCACCGCTCTGCGGTGGTACCTTCTACTTTCCGCTCTGCGGATAGAGAGGCAGGATATAGCATCCGGCACTCACCGGCCTATTTACAAGGCAGTGTTGTATAAGCTGGTGAGTGCCGGAGCCGGTTTTGCCGGAGGACGCAGAGCGTCCGTCTGGGAGAGAACACACCGCAGAGCGGTGTGACGGGGGAACCTTTATTTCTCGTTCCCACGCT
>CAZEMY010000067.1:0-9900 GCA_964513405.1 uncultured Desulfobulbaceae bacterium | reverse complement strand
TAAACAGGTACCTGATGTCAGGGAAGTGCGTGTTGACCCTGAAACAAACTCTCTGATTCGAGATGGAGTGGCATCCATCATGAACCCGCCCGACCGCCATGCCTTGGAAGAGGCGGTGTCTTTGAAGGAGAAGTTTGGCGGCACAGTAACTGTTCTCTCCATGGGGCCTCCCCAGGCGGAAGAAGTGTTGCGTGAGGCCATTTCCTGTGGTGCGGACCAAGGGGTGTTGGTGACGGACAGGGCCTTTGCTGGCTCAGACACCATGGCTACCTCTTATACTCTGTCTATGGCTGTTGCTGCCATTGGTGGCTGCGACCTGGTGCTTTGCGGTAAACATGCCATTGACGGGGACACTGCTCAGGTAGGGCCGGGGCTGGCTTTTTGGTTGGGACGTGTTTTTGTTACCGGGGTGCGGAAAATAAGAAAAGATGAAGCAGAAAACGATTTTTTTATTGTTGAGCGGAGCATGGATTATGGTTATGATGTCGTAAAGTTACCTTTGCCTGCCCTGCTCACTGTCTCAGGCGAGATTAACAAACCCCGTTTACCCTCGCTGAAAGGCAGGATGAAAGCCAGAAAGGCTACGATTGCAGTATTGTCAGCATCCGATATTGCTGCTGAAAAGGATCGTCTTGGTTTTTCCGGCTCTCCGACCAGGGTGGTTGAGGTTTTTGCTCCTGAACAGAACGGTGGCGGAGAAATTCTTTCCGGAAGCCTTGAAGAACAGGTTGACCAGCTTGTGGTCAACCTGGAACCCTACCTGAAAATCAGAGGATAGAAAAAAATGGCAAAAACTCTGACAACAAAGGCGGGCGAACAGGATAACATCCAGGATAACTGGTCAGGTGTCCTGGTTTATGCGGAGTTCAGCGATAATACGATCGCCCCGGTGGTTTTTGAACTGTTGGGTGCAGGCCGTATCCTGGCTGATGAGCTGCAGGTTCCTTTAAGCACCGTTTTAATAGGGTCCGGGGTCAGGGGTGAAGCAGACAGTCTCATTGCTGTCGGTGCTGATATTGTTCATATTGCTGATGATTTGGCCTTTTCCGGTTATAGAGAAGATATCTACAGCAGGGTCTTGACAGCTTTGATTCGCCGGCAAAGACCTGAGATAGTCTTAGCCGGAGCAACCGCCATCGGCCGTTCTCTTATTCCTGCGGCAGGTGCTTCTCTTGGTACCGGCCTGACGGCTGATTGTATTGAATTATCTCTGCATGGACCCGACAGGATTCTCCGCCAGACCAAACCTGCATTTTCTGATAATGTCATGGCTGTAATTGAGTGTCTAAGTACCAGGCCGCAAATGACCACGATCAGGCCCGGTGTTATGGCATCGCTTGAACCTGATGAAAGTCGCCGGGGCCGGATTTTCGATATAAAATTATCCGAGGAAATGATTATCTCACAGTTGGAAATACTTGAACAGGTTATTGAAGAGCAGAATCAGGTAGATATTCAAGAAACAGAGATTTTGGTCGGGGTTGGCCGGGGGATTGAAAACGAAAAGGGACTTGCCCTTGCCAGGGAGCTTGCAGATGGACTGGGCGGCTCGCTTGCTGGAACCCGGGCCGTGGTGGATGAAGGTTTGCTGCCCCATGCCGTTCAGATTGGTCAGACTGGAAAAACTGTCAGCCCGAAACTGTACATTGCCTGTGGTATATCCGGAGCCGTACAGCATACCGTTGGTATTGGTTCAGCAGAGACCATTGTTGCTGTAAATCGGGATGCGAATGCTCCGATTTTTGATTTTGCGAAATGGGGAATTGTTGGTGATTATTTTGAAATCATTCCCATGTTGACTGAAAAGATCAGGGAGGCCGGAAAGAAATGAGTCTTAACGGAAAAATAGCCCTTGTAACCGGGGGAAGTCGTGGTATAGGGCGGGCAGTATCTGTTCGCCTTGCCTCAATGGGATGCATGGTGGCAGTCAATTATGTTGCCAATCCGGCGGCCGGAGAAGAAACCCTTGCCGGGATCGAAGCACAGGGCGGCAGAGGCTGTCTGATTCAGTTTGATGTTGCCGACAGCGAGGCGGTGCAGAAAGCTCTCAGGCAGCTTGGCGATGAATACGGTACCCCCGATATTCTTGTCAATAATGCTGGCATAACCAGAGATGGCTTAATGGCCCGGATGAAGGAAAATGACTGGGACAGCGTTCTTGATACCAACCTGAAAGGGGCGTTTCTCTGCAGCAAGGCGGTGATGCGGGGCATGATGAAAAAAAGATGGGGCAGGATAATAAACATCAGCTCGGTTATCGGTTTTCTCGGTAATGGCGGCCAGGTGAATTATGCTGCTGCCAAGGCCGGTTTGAGCGGTTTAACCAAATCGATAGCAAGGGAAATCGCCTCAAGACGGGTGACGGTCAATGCCGTGGCACCTGGTTATATTGTTACAGATATGACCAGTGATCTAAGCGATGATATCCAGGAAGGGATCAAAAAGCAAATCCCTCTTGGCAGGCTTGGCAGTCCCGAAGATGTGGCTGCATGTGTTGCCTTTTTTGCCTCAGATGAAAGCGGATACTTGACCGGACAGACATTACATGTTAATGGCGGGATGTATATGTCCTGAATTTTTGGTATAACAAATTCGTGGAGGTGGTCAACCTTTTTTTGGGTTTGGCTGCAATAAATAATAAAATAAGAATAAGAATGATCAAGCAGGAGATTAACAATGGCAATTGAAGAAAAAATGGTTGATATTATTGTAGAACAACTGAGTGTGGAGAAAGAAAAGGTTGTTCCGGCAGCATCGTTTGTTGATGATTTGGGAGCGGATTCACTTGATCTGGTTGAGCTTATCATGTCAATGGAAGAGGAGTTTGATACGGAAATCCCCGATGAGGATGCTGAGAAAATAGCCACGGTTCAGGCTGCCATTGATTATATTGAGAAACTTCAGCAATAGCAAGGAGCTAAATCCAGTGAAAAGAGGGGTAGTGGTTACCGGGGTTGGTCTGGTTACTCCTTTGGGAACCGGGACGGAAAAAACCTGGAATAATCTGATTGCCGGGCAGACTGGTGTTGATATGATAACCAGGTTCGACGCATCGGATCAGGCCTCCAGGATAGCTGCGGAAGTTAAAGATTTTGATTCCTCTATCTGGTTTGAGAAGAAACAGGTGAAGCATCTTGATCTTTTTGTTCAGTATGGAGTTGCTGCGGCTGATATGGCCTGGCAGGACTGCGGTCTTGAGATAAATGAAGATAATCGGGAAAGGATCGGTGTTATCACCGGCTGCGGTATGGGGGGGCTTCCCACCATTGAAGAGTACCGAGATGTCTGTAAAGAAAGAGGACCGAGAAAAATAACTCCTTTTTTTATTCCCCGGGTCATTCCCAATATGGTATCAGGTCATATTTCCATGCGTATCGGGGCAAGAGGTGCCAATCTGGCTCTGTCCACTGCCTGTGCAGCCGGAACCCATGCTGTGGGCGAGGCTTTTCGTCATATTGCCTATGGTGATTGTGACGCGGTTATAACCGGCGGGGCAGAGTCGGTTATCTGTCCCCTTGCTCTGGGCGGGTTTGCCTCCATGAAAGCCCTGTCAACCCGAAATGACGACCCCGGGGCGGCGTCCAGACCCTTTGACCGGGATCGTGACGGGTTTATCATCTCCGAAGGTGCGGGCATGATTATTCTTGAAGAGATGGAGTCGGCGAAAAAAAGAGGTGCCCGGATATATGCCGAAATAGTTGGTTATGGGCAGAGCAGTGATGCTTATCACATCGCCGCTCCCCCTGAAAATGGTGAGGGCGGAGCCCGCTGTATGAAGATGGCACTCGGTGATGCCGGGATGAATCCTGACGAGATTGACTATATCAACGCCCATGGTACTTCCACCCCTCTCAATGACCGTTGTGAAACTGCGGCCATTAAAGAAGTTTTCGGTGCTCATGCCTTTAAGCTTCTGGTAAGTTCCACCAAGTCCATGACCGGGCATATGCTCGGGGCTGCCGGTGGTATTGAGGCAGCTTTTACAGCTTTAACCCTGGCAAATGGAGTGGTGCCGCCAACCATGAACCTTGATACCCCCGATCCGGATTGTGATCTTGATTATGTCCCCAATAATGCCAGAGAGGATAAACCTGTTGCGGCCATGTCCAATTCCTTTGGCTTTGGCGGAACCAATGGGGTAATTGTCATGAAAAAATTCAGTGGTTAAAGGCCAAAATATGAAGATTGCTATTGGCAGTGACCACGGCGGATTTACAGTAAAAGAAGAAGTTGTCAGGTTTTTGCAGGATTTGGGGCACGAGATAGATGATATCGGTTGTTTTGGACTTGACGCTGTGGATTATCCTGATTTTGCCGACAAGGTTTGTGAACTTGTTAGTGACAAAAACAAAGACAAAAACTGTGAGCGGGGAATTCTTATCTGTGGTACCGGTATTGGTATGTCAATGGCTGCCAATAAAAACAAAAAGTACAGCAGTAACATAAGGGCAGCTTTATGCCACGAATCCTATACTGCCCGAATGAGCAGGCAGCATAACGATGCCAATATTCTCTGTCTTGGTGCCAGAGTTCTGGGCATTGAAGTGATTATTGATGTGGTCGGCACCTGGCTTGAAACCGAATTTGAGGGTGGACGGCATCAACGGCGGATAGATGTTTTTTCTGCGTAGACTCTGTTGGGTGATAGTTGAACGGTTCGCACCATCCTGACTGCCAACACTGTTAGGAATGTACATTCCCAAGTAAGATTAAATCTTTCTTTTCAGTTATTTATGTAGAATTTGTGTGAAATGTTATTTAATGAGGTTCTTCATGAATGTAAAACAGGCAGTAAAAAAGCTAAAGATCATATTGAGGATGTTTTTGGTGCTGAACATTTAGAGAATGTTGGGCTGGAAGAAGTGGTCTTAAATGAGGAAAAATCTACATGGGAAATAACTGTCGGATTTTCTCGTCCATGGGATTACCCTAAAGTTGGACTTGTTACCGGCTTACAGCCGCAACACCCCAAAAGAAGATATAAAATTGTTAGAATTAATAACGAAACCGGTGAGGTTAAATCCATTAAGATTCATGAAATAGAAAATGCGTAGGCACAGCGTTTTGCTTGATACAAATTTGTTTCTATTGTTGATAGTAGGGTCTTGTAATAAAAAATTAATAGGTCGGCACAAGAGGACTGGAAATTTTATAGAAGAAGATTTTGATTTGTTGGTCAGGTCTATAGATGGATATGAAAGATTATGGGTAACCTCTCATTGCCTATCAGAAATTTCGAATTTGATCAAACAAACAAATGCAGGGCAAGCGAAGGAATTAATGATTTATTTCAAGGAATTCATTGCAGGTGCTGCAAAAGAGTCACATATGTGCAAAGACAATATCATTAAAAATAATATTGTAGTAAGGATAGGGTTCGCAGATACGGGTATTCTTATGAAGTCAGATAGGGTTGACTGTGTATTCACAATGGATTTTGGTTTATATACTGAAATATTAAAGAGGGGAAACGAGGCGGTAAATTTTAATCATTTAAGGGATGCGGAATGGTGATAACTAAACATTTATTGCCTTTGAGCTGGCTTAGTGTCAATCCCGAATGGTTTATGCCCCATCGGCAGCACCGTCTTTACACTGGTAGATTTTTCCATAGGTCGTTATTCTTTCAAAATAATGAAGAGTTGTGGAAGGTCATTATTGGGTACTCTATAATTGAGTGGTTAACAAAAAATTACAAACCATGAATAGAAATTAAATTATGTTAAAAGATACAGATCCTGCTATCTTTGCCTCTATAGAAAATGAACTGGCAAGGCAGCGAAATCATCTTGAGCTTATAGCCTCTGAAAATATTGTCTCGCCTGCGGTTCTCGAAGCTCAGGGGTCGATATTTACCAATAAATATGCGGAAGGATATCCGGGGCGCAGGTATTATGGTGGCTGTGATTATGCCGATGAGGTTGAGTCTTTAGCGGTTGCCAGGGCAAAAAAACTGTTTAATGCCGAATATGCCAATGTTCAGCCCCATTCAGGAAGCCAGGCAAATATGGCTGTTTATTTTTCCTGCTTGAATCCCGGTGATAAGGTTCTCGGTATGGATTTAGCCCATGGAGGTCATTTAACCCATGGTGCCAGTGTCAGCTTTTCCGGCAAACTGTTTAACTTTATTTCCTATGGTCTTGAGCGGGACACAGAGACTATCAATATGGAGGAAGTTGAGAGAATAGCCTTTGAAAACCGGCCAAAAATGATTGTTGCCGGTGCCAGTGCTTATTCCCGGGTTATTGATTTTGAAGGGTTTCGCAGGGTAGCAGATCAGATTGGGGCTTTGTTCATGGTGGATATGGCTCATATTGCAGGACTTGTTGCAGCCGGTGTTCATCCTTCTCCTCTGCCATGGGCAGATTTTGTGACGACAACGACCCATAAAACCATGCGGGGACCAAGGGGCGGTTTGATTCTTGCCAAAGAAAAATATGGCAAATCACTTGATTCAAATATCTTTCCCGGTATTCAAGGGGGGCCCCTTGTCCATGTTATTTCCGCTAAGGCGGTTGCCTTTAAAGAGGCTGCGACTCCTGACTTTGTTGAATATCAGCAGCAGGTAGTTAAAAATGCCCAAACTATTGCCAGTGAACTAAATAAGTCTGGATTCAGGGTTGTTTCCGGCGGAACTGATAATCATCTGATGCTGGTTGATCTGGCAAATAAGGATATTACCGGCAAAGAAGCTGAGCATATCCTTGAGGGAGCGGGGCTTACAGTCAATAAAAATGCGGTTCCTTTTGACAAGCAGTCAAGATTTGTCACCGGTGGGATAAGAATAGGTACCCCATCTGTGACCACCCGGGGCTTGAGAGAGAAGGAAATGGTTATGATCGCCAACTGGATAGACAAAATTATTACCAGTCGCGAGCCTTCTCTGCTGGCGGAGGTCAAAGAAGAAGTGCGGGACTTGTGTGCCAGGTTCCCTATTTACTTATCAGAAGATAGGTAACATTCCCTCGTTCCCACGCTCTGCGTGGTAACGGCTTTTTTTTACCAAACGCAGGTTGCACCTGTTCTGCCTCTTGTCCTCTGATATTCTGATATTGGATTAGTTTATGAAATGTCCATACTGTGAACATCTTGATAATCGGGTTATTGATTCCAGGCTGAATAAAGATAAAACCATTACCAGGCGACGACGGGCTTGCGGTAAATGTGAGCAGAGGTTCACCACCTACGAGCGGATTGAGCTGATGTTGCCGATGCTGGTTAAAAAAGATGGTCGCCGGGAGCCTTGGGATCGTGGCAAGGTTACAGATGGTTTGGAAAAAGCCTGTGAAAAATTGCCGGTTAGTATGGCAGAAATAGAGGCTTTTGTTGATGATATTGAAGGTAAATTGCAGGATGCTGGCGGTAAGGAGGTGTCCACTACTCAGATAGGAGAGTGGATTATGGATGCCCTGCCGGGTCTTGATGAAGTAGCCTATGTCAGGTTTGCCTCTGTTTACAGGCGGTTCAAAGATGTAAATGAGTTCATGGACGAACTTAAAACTTTTATCGGTGAAAAAAAATGACGGTACAAAGGGAAGACATGGCTTTCCCTTTTCTCTTTCTTCTCGTTTCCAGGGATTACTTTTAAGTGGTTGAGCAAGACCGGGACAGAGATTACATGAACCTTGCCCTGAAAGAGGCGGTGAAGGGCGTGGGGCGGACAACACCCAACCCTTGTGTCGGTGCGGTTGTGGTCAAAGAGTCTCAGGTTGTAGGTCGTGGTTATCATAAAAAAGCCGGTACTCCCCATGCCGAGATTAACGCCCTTGCTGATGCCGGTTCTATGGCTCGTGGCAGTACCATGTATGTCACCCTTGAACCATGTAATCATACTGGCAGAACACCACCTTGTAGTCACGCCCTTGTAAATGCCGGAATCTCCCGGGTCGTTGTCGGTATGAGTGATCCAAATCCCCTTGCCTGTGGGGGAATCGAATATCTTCTCTCTAAAAATATAAAGGTTGCCAGCGGTGTCTGTGAGCAGCAGTGCCGGCTGATTAATCTCCCCTTTATCAAGCATGTAAGCACTGGCTTACCATGGGTTATCATGAAAGCGGGGGTTAGCTTAGATGGAAGGATCAGTTATTGCCGGGGACAGGGTGGGGCTATTACCGGAAATGAGTCAGCTCAGGTGGTGCATTCCTTACGCAACCATGTCGATGCTATTCTTGTCGGCATTGATACAGCTCTTGTCGATAACCCTTCTCTGACAACCAGATTTATCACAAAGCCTGGGTGCTTATGCCCTGATGATGCTCTGGAAACAAATTCTGTCTGTCCACCCCGACAAACTGAACAAAAAAATAAATTTATAAGTCCTCTGCTTCCTGATGATATAAGGGGCAGAGTGATTGACGGCCACAAAAAAGATCCGCTACGATTAGTATTGGACAGTGAGCTGCGTCTTTCTGCCAAGGCACAGATGTTATCCCAGGTATCAGATGCCGGCACTTGGATTTTTTGCAGTGAAGATGCCGGAAAAGACAAAGAAATTGAACTGTTGGCAAGTGGAGCAGTTATACACCGGATTGGTTGCGGCGAAGACGGTCATCTTGATCTTCATGCCATTTTGAGAATCCTTGGCGAAAACAATATAACTTCCCTGCTTGTCGAGGGAGGTTCTGCCATTCACGGTTCCTTTCTCCATCATAAGCTATTTGATGAGATATATCTTTTCATGGCACCGTTTTTCATTGGCGATCAGGGCGTACCGCTTGTCTCAGGGTTTTCCGCTTCTTCCGATGATTTGAGGCGGAGGATAAAAAAAATGTCTGTCCATAAAGTTGGCGATGACATTCTTATTCACGGTTTTTTAAAATCCCTTTAAGACAATCTCACTCCTATTTCTGGAGAATTTTTTCGATCCTCCGCCATTTTTTAATCAATTCATCCTGGTCGGTAAATATAATTGAAAGGCTCATGCTGTTATCTTCAAATGATGCGGTATGGTTCAAGGTGACATTTTTGGGCAATTTCAGGCTTTTCTGGAATTGGCGGAATTGATCCTGGGCTTCGCTAAGCCGGGGGGAACATTTTTCTTCAAGCATGTGGAGAAGTGCGGCTCCCTGTTGGGGCTTATTATCTCCATTCCGGCAAGGCGATTCTTTGATAATGTCTGCAAATGGCTGTTTGCTTCGCTTAACCATTTCAATGGCATAACTGACAAGTTTTTGTTGTTTTGAACCGCCAAAGTTGAAGTTTTTAAGAAGGATAACTACTGTTTCCCGGTCATATATGCTTTTCAATTGGAGTAATTTAAGCCCGGTCTTAGGGTGAATCCATCCCTCATGGAGACCATTTATGGCTGCCTCTTCCAGGGAGAGGTATTTGCCCATTTCTGTTATGTGGTAGGCTTGGGGTTTCAGGTCGAGATAGGGAAGAAGGGATGTTTTTTCCGTAAGCTTAAGCTCTTTAACAACTTTTGCAAAAAAGACAGCTCGCTCAATAACGCTTAGTTCCGCACCTGTTCTGGCATGAGCAAGGAGGTATTCGCTTTTTTCTTTCAGAGGGATATTTGCAGGCAGGACGAAGAAGGGGACTTCGGGCAGCTCAAGCAGTCTCGCAATTTCAATCCTTCTTCTTCCCGAAACTAAAATGTAACCAGTTTTGGTCTCTTGCAATAAAGGAGGTTGGAGTATGCCAAACTTTTTAATTGAATCATGTAAAGAAGGGCTTATCTTTGTATCTGAGAGAGGGCGGAGTGAATATCTATGGTCAGATAAATCAGGAGCAAAAGGTGATAACAGGTTATAGGTTAGAGGGTAATGGTTCATGGGGTGAGGATGAAATGTTGCAGGTCTTTTTAATAAGAAAGGCAGTTATTCCTGAGTGGCATGAGTTACAGGCAAGTACAGGGAAAAAAGGATTGTCCTATATTAAATCACAAGTTAACGGGCTGGA
>CAZEMY010000066.1:0-9918 GCA_964513405.1 uncultured Desulfobulbaceae bacterium | reverse complement strand
CCGCAGCCGCCACCGCAGCCGCCACCGCAGCCGCCACCGGGGCCGGGGCCGCCGCCACCTCTCATTCCTAATCCTCCTGACCCCATCAGGCCAATGTAATGGTCCTTGGATATTTATGACTGAAGACACACATATGTAAGGATTTTCAATAAGGAGGTAATGTTCGATGAGACTAAAGGAACGGTTTTACAGACATGATAATATTTTAAAAGGAAGCATATTATGAATATCAAAAAAATGGTTGTTTGTCTTGTTGCTTTTTTCTGGATGCTGGTAGTATCCCTGCCGGTTGCGTTTGCTATGAGCAGCTATAGCTGGGGCAGTGCAGCTATTGATTGGGATTCACTGGAGCATAATGCATGGGGGGAAGGGGATGTCCCATATGAAAGTAAGAGCTGGTCAAGGGCATACCTTGTTGAAGGTTGGGGATTGCCTGATAATCCCTCCTATAGTGAAGATTCAGCACAAGGATTGGGTTACGGTGGAATAGTCGACACTCATGTCGGTGTGTCGTCGTCATCTATTGGTGTGTCGTCATTTATTGGGAACGCTCATGGCAGTGCCTACGGGGGAACTTGGGAAGGCTGGGAAGGAGTTCCCGCAACAATCTATGCTGGAGCTGGGGCATCAGCCGACATAGCAGGAGATGGTGCTATAAGGGAAAATAGTGCTGAGGCAAGGTCACAGAGGAGTTTGGTGTTTGCGATTGGAGCTGCGGAGTTGCTGAGCTTTTCCATAGATTACGACCTGTATCTGGATACTTTTGCTGAAGCAGGAGCCATGGTCTTTGGGTCTGCCAGGGCTTGGAGCAGTCTTAGTCTGTGGGATGGTGAAACATGGAATATCGTAGACTTTGCTGAGGAATGGTTAGAGTCCGATGGAGATTTTTTGGAAATCCCAACGGGGAACCTTACCCTCACCTACAATGCTCCGGCCGACTCTTGGTTGATGTTTGAGACAGGGGCAGATGCTAATGCCATGGCATCTCCTGTGCCTGTACCTCCCGCCATTCTGCTTCTTGGTTTCGGAATCGCAGGTCTTATAGCGGTGAAGAGACGGAAAATCGGATAGGGCTGAATCAATAATTAAGGTTTGGACAAGACGGGGATGATGTTTTTCTGATCTTTGGCTCGGTTTGTTAACGAGCCAGGATCAGAATGCAGTCGTTCTCATCTGTTTTTTTTGTTCCCTGCAAAGGGGGGACTATATCTATTTAATTTTATCCACTGACACACCGCTCACGGTGGTGTCAGCTTCCCCGCATTTCCCATCTGTTTTTTATCCCTCCCCCCGTAGTACCCTCTTTGTTTATAAAAGTTGCCGGAAGATTATGTATATATTATGATTGAAATGCAAATCAGGGCTTTTTTTAATAACAAAACCCGCTTACCGTGACAGACCCCATCATAATACTGGTTATATCGGTTAACGCTCAGCTTAAAATAAACAAAACAGGAGTATATCAGCATGGCTGAAGAGGCAAACAAGATCATTTACTCGATGATCAAAGTAAGTAAAAAATACAGTGATAAAATAATTTTAAAAAACATTTCCCTCTCTTACTTTTACGGGGCAAAAATAGGAGTACTTGGCTTAAACGGCTCGGGGAAAAGTACTCTCTTGCGGATTCTCGCCGGTATTGATAGCGAATTTGAGGGCAAAACCACCATGTCGGAGGGGTTCACCATTGATTACCTGTCCCAGGAACCGGATATTGACCCGGAAAAGACGGTGCGGGAGGTGGTGGAGGAAGGAGTACAGGCAACGGTTGATCTGATTGCCGAGTTCAACGCTATCAATGAAAAATTTGCCGAGCCGATGACGGATGACGAGATGGATGCCCTGATTGAGCGGCAGGGTGTTGTCCAGGATAAACTTGATGCTGTTGATGCCTGGAATCTGGACAGCCGTCTTGATATGGCAATGGATGCCCTTCGCTGTCCTCCCGGGGAGAGCAAAATCGCTCCCCTATCCGGCGGGGAAAAGAGACGGGTTGCCCTCTGCCGGATTCTTCTTAAACAACCTGATATTCTCCTCCTTGATGAGCCGACCAACCATCTTGATGCTGAATCGGTTGCCTGGCTTGAACAGCATCTTCAGGCATATGCCGGTACGGTCATAGCCGTTACCCATGACCGCTATTTCCTTGACAATGTGGCGGGTTGGATTCTTGAACTTGACCGGGGTCGGGGTATCCCCTGGAAAGGCAACTATTCTTCATGGCTTGATCAGAAACAAAAAAGGCTGGCCCTGGAAGAGAAAAAAGAAAGCGAACGGCAGCGAACCCTCAAGCGGGAACTGGATTGGATTCGGATGAGTCCCAAGGGGAGAAGGGCAAAGGCCAAGTCAAGAATCACCGCCTATGAGGATCTGCTTAATCAAAAGGGCAGCGATACGCTCAGCACAATGGAAATCTATATCCCACCCGGCCCCCGGCTTGGCAAGCTGGTGGTGGAAGCAAAGGAGGTTAGCAAGGGGTATGGTGATCGTCTTCTTGTCGATGATTTAACCTTCTCGTTGCCGCCGGGCGGGATTGTCGGGGTGGTTGGCCCAAACGGAGCCGGCAAGACCACTCTGTTTAAAATGATTACCGCCCAGGAAAAATCTGATAGTGGAGAGATAAGGGTTGGTGAAACAGTAAAACTTTCCTATGTGGATCAGAGCCGGGACAGCCTTGATCCGGAAAAAACGGTTTTTGAAACCATCACCGAAGGGCAGGAGACCATCTGGCTTGGCACAAAAGAAGTCAATGGTCGTGCCTATGTGGCAAAGTTTAACTTTGCCGGCAGTGACCAGCAGGCAAAGGTCGGTCAGCTTTCCGGTGGTCAGCGAAACCGGGTTCATCTTGCCCGTATGCTAAAAGAGGGGGGCAATCTTCTTCTTCTTGATGAGCCGACCAACGATTTGGATGTCAACACCCTGCGGGCATTGGAGGAGGCATTGAATGATTTTGGCGGCTGTGCGGTGGTAATCAGCCATGACCGCTGGTTTCTTGACCGGATTGCCACCCATATCATGGCCTTTGAGGGTAATTCCGAGGTGTTCTGGTTTGAAGGTGGTTATTCCGATTATGAGGCTGATTATAAAAAACGAAAAGGACACGCGGCCGATCAACCGCACCGGATAAAATATCGCAATCTGACCAGGGATTAAAGGGGTTGCGATACAGACTTGTTGCCCTTAACTGCCGTTATACCCATTCCTGCCCGGCGATTTTTTATGTCCGGGAGGCGTTGATAGCCCATGGGGCAGTGGCTGACTTCAATGATATTGAACTGCTCCAGCTGACCATCAATGACCCTTATTACCAGACTTTGCTCAAGGTTTCCGAAAACAGAGCGGATGCCCTGTTTTTTTCGGCCTATATCTGGAACGGCGAGTATCTGCGGCGGTTACTTTCTGATTTAAGCAGGCTCTGTCCGGGACTCCCCCTTATTATTGGCGGTCCCCAGGCGGAATTTATTGGTAAGCTCCCCAAAGAGTGCAGCCTGATTACAGGGGGAATTGAAGCGGTTGACCCTGAATTTTATCATGATTTAAGTATAGGGAGGCTGCAACCATCTTATCGGTGCAGGCCAGGGAGCGATTTTCCCTTTCCGTACCGGGAAGATGATTTCAGCAGCCACCTTAAAAATCGTCAGATTCTTTATGAGTCTTCCCGTGGTTGTCCTTTTTCCTGTTCATATTGTTTGTCTTCTGTGGATAAAGGGGTCGTGCGTAAACCGGTAAAACAGGTTCAGGAAGAACTTCAATTGATCCTTGCCACCGAACCGCCTCTGATTAAATTTGTTGATCGTACCTTTAACGATAATCCCGCCCGGGCCTTGCAGTTATGGAAATTTATTGTTGATCGTTACGGGAAAAAAGCAACAAAAAAAACAAGATTTCATTTTGAGGTCGCCCCAGATCGCTTTACTGAGGAGTCGCTTACCTTTTTAAGCACGGTGCCAACCGGTCTTTTTCAATTTGAAATCGGTATCCAGTCCACAGATAACAAAGTTCTAACGGCAATCAAGCGAAAAATGGCCGTAATCCCTGCTCTTGCGGCCATAAAACGACTCTCTGCAGCAAAAAACATTCATATCCATGTCGATCTCATCCTTGGTCTGCCCGAAGATACCTATGCGGGCTTTGCCGATTCATTTCGTAATGTTTTTGCCTGCAGCCCCCACCATATCCAAATGGGGCTGCTTAAAGTCCTGCCCGCTACTCCCATTGCTGCGGATTGCCGGCAGTATGGTCTTGTCCACTGTACAAACCCTCCCTATGAAATTCTTGCCACCGCCAGCATGGGGGCAGCAGAGATCAGGGAATTGTATTTATTTGGTGAATGTGTGGAGCGGTTTTATAATAATCGTTACTTTCCCTCGTTTTTTGATTATTTGAGAGATAGCGAAGAAGATATTTTTGCTTTTTTTTCAGGCCTTCTTATTATATGTAAAAAAAGAGAGTTCTTTCAGCGGGCTGCTACCCAGGAGTTTTTGAACAGTCTGTTGACAGAATATCTGACTGTCTTCCCGTTCCCACGCAGAAACGAGGGAACGAGCGTGGGAACGGGAACGATTAAAAAAAGCGGAAAAGTAAAAGTATTGAAGGAACTGCTTATTTTTGACTGGTTACGAACCGGCCATCGTTTTCTGCCGGAATGTTTAAGCAGAGTTTCTCTTGCCGATATTCGTTCCCGCTTACGGGTAGATATGCCCATGACCATGGAGCCGTTTTTTACCGAGAGAGAGCGAAACCGCTTTTTCAAGCAGGGTATTTTTTATATTTTTTCCGGCGAAACCCTTGTTGCGACGGGATTGTCCAAGCGACAGGATTGCTCCAGTGTGGTCTGTTTTCTACCGGAGAATGACTTGGATTTGTTTAATTTGAGATGCTGTCTGGTTTTATCTCACTTGTGATTTTTACTTGTCTTGAAGAGACATAAAATAAAATAATAGATGAAAAAAAAACCGTCAGGCTGTGAAGTGGAAGCCTATACAGAAAATTCTGATTTTCAACGGGTTCAGGAAGTGGTAGGGAAGTTATGTGATGGTTTTCGCTCCGGCGACTGGACTAGCCATATCGCTCCGGTTCCAATTCCCTCCAAAGACGGGGTGGTTGCTCTTATCCGGGAACTTCAGCAAATACTTTTTCCCGGTTATTTTACTAAGGAAACTCTTACCCCTGAAAATCTTGAATACCATCTTGGCCAGAAAGTTGCGGTCTTTTACGAAAAACTTACCCAGCAGATAAGTGCTGCGATAAGGCATGACTGTTTCCGCCATCATAAGGCCTGCAGTAATTGTGGCGAGAGAAGTTATCAACTTGCAGGGGTATTTGTTGAATCGTTGCCGGTAATCCGCAAACTGCTTGAAGCAGATATTGAGGCAACTCTTACAGGCGATCCGGCTGCGAAAAATCGGGATGAGGTAATCTTTAGTTACCCGGGGCTGTTTGCCATCATGATATACCGGTTAGCTCACCGTCTCGTGGAACTGGAAGTGCCGGTTATCCCCAGAATCATGAGCGAGTACGCCTATCACCGTACAGCCATTGATATAAATCCCGGAGCCAGAATTGGCGGCAGCTTTTTCATTGACCATGGTGCCGGAGTTGTGGTGGGAGCGACTACTGATATTGGTGAGCGGGTCAGGGTCTATCAGGGGGTTACCCTTGGGGCACTTTCCCTGCCCAGAGATGCCGGTGATAAATTACGAAATACCAAGAGACATCCAACCATTGAAGACGATGTTATTATCTATGCCAATGCCATCATTCTTGGCGGGGATACTGTCATTGGAGCCCGTTCCATTATTGGTGGTAATGTCTGGCTGACCAAGTCGGTGAGAGCGGATACCAAGGTGTTGCTTAAACAGCCTGAACTTATTTATATAGGAGGAAAAGATGGAGAAAAAAATCAGTAAACGAGTGACTGAAACCGTTGGCAACACTCCCCTTGTCCGTCTTGATAATATAGAGTGTGGAGCAAAACTATACGCTAAACTTGAGTCCCGCAATCCCCTTGGCAGTGTTAAAGATCGGATAGCAGTTGCCATGATTGAGGCCGCGGAAAAAAGTGGGCATCTGTCGGCAGAAACGGTGGTTATCGAGCCGACCAGCGGCAATACCGGGATTGGTCTGGCATTTGTATGTGCCCAGCGGGTCTACCGGTTGATCCTGACCATGCCGGAGAGCATGAGTCTTGAGCGACGACAGCTTCTTAAATTTCTTGGGGCAGAACTGGTCTTGACTCCGGGAGATAAAGGGATGAACGGTGCGATTGCAAAAGCCCATGAATTGGTGAGCAAAGAGAATAATGGCTGGATGCCTGATCAGTTTGCCAATCCGGCAAACCCTGCCATCCATAAAAAAACCACCGGTCCTGAGATATGGACACAGAGCGGTGGTGAAGTTGATATTTTTGTTGCCGGGGTAGGTACCGGCGGTACCCTGACCGGGGTGGGCGGTTATTTAAAAGAACAGAGCGGTGGAAATATTTCTCTTGTTGCGGTTGAGCCTGCGGCATCGCCGGTTTTGTCCGGTGGTCAGCCGGGAGAGCATAAAATCCAGGGCATTGGTGCCGGTTTTGTTCCGGCGATACTTGATACCAGCTTAATTGATGAAGTGGTCACCGTGGAGAATGAACAGGCTTTTAAGATGGCACGACTGCTCGCATGTAGGCAGGGAGTTTGCTGTGGTATTTCTTCAGGGGCTGCCATGAGTGCAGCAGTTGAGGTTGGTAATCGTCCTGAAAACAAGAATAAACGGATTGTGGTTATTCTGGCTGACAGCGGGGAGAGATACCTGAGCAGTGGTCTGGTGGAATCTTGAGCGGGAACGGGAAAAAATCTGAATGCAGCCGTTGCGGTTCCCGTTGCAGAGAGGGCGGGCCGGCTCTTCATGACGGCGATCTGCTCTTATTTGGTTCCGGCTGTTTATCTCTGGAAAACTTAGTCACTGTCCGCAGGGGTGAGCTGGCTGTTTCGCCAGTGAGCAGACAGCCTGAACCGGTGGCAAAAGAGTTTCTTAAAATTCAGGGGGGGCCGGTTCCTGGTGCTGTTTGTTTTATGATGATACTGCCTGTTCATGCACCATTTATTCCCATCGCCCCCTTGCCTGCGGACTGCTCGACTGCACGGCCCCTGAACCTTTACTGGCTATTGCCGGCAGGGATCTTTTGAACCGGTTTGATCTGCTTAGTGATGATGCACCCATGCTGCCGTTAATCAGGGAGCATGAAGAGGAATGCCCATGTCCTGATCTGAGGCAGTTGAGCAAAGAACTGGGGAGGGGTGACGGGCGGGTAAATCTTCTTGAGGAGCTTGCTGTAATGGTAAATAAGGATATTACTCTTCGTAAGCAGGCAAACCGTAGTCATGGTATTTCCCTGGGGATGGAGTTATTTTATTTTGGCCGTCCACTCTTTCAGTTGTTGACTCCTCTCGGTGTTCAGGTGCGGGAAACTGTTTCCGGTGAGCTTGTTCTGGGATGCGGTTAGCAGAAGACAGAAACCAGAAATCAGAGGAAAGAATGGTTTGATGCTTCGCATTCAGAAGTCTACGCTATCTACCTGGTGAATAGAGAATAGGTCAGGTAGATAGCGTAGACTTCGAGCAGTTAAGTGTAGTTAAGTCAGCCTTTGGCTGTGCTAACTATTCTGGCTTCTGGTTTCTGTCCTCTGTCAAGTGTAACGCCCTCATTCACCAGAAACAAACAGATAGCCTCCGTTTTCAAAGATGCCGGAATCATAGAAAAATATGGTTCCGGTATCAAGCGGGTACGCCTGCTTATGCGGGAGGCCGGAGCAGCAGAGCCGATGTTTGAACTGGTCGGTTGTTTCTTTAAAGTAACCATCTTTCCTATAGATGGCGGAGTAGGTGGCGGAGTAAATAAATTACTGGATTATATTTGTGCCCATCCAGGAGAAAAAACGACAGTGCTCCGGCAAGAACTTGGTTTTTCCCAACGGACACTTGAGCGACATTTGCAACAGTTACGAAATACGGGGAAAATCGAGTTCAGAGGTACCCCGAAAACCGGCGGCTATTTCCCGATCGAGGGGTAAGAGTAATGATTAACATCAAATTGATAATCAGCATCATAAAATCCATCAAATTAACCATTAACAATTAATCATCAAATGAATACTTATCTATTTGCGGTTCTCTTTATCCTGGTCTTCTGGTACCTGCTTGATTTAATTATATCCTCTCTGACCATCCGTTCCCTTGACCCTGAATTACCGGCAGAGTTCAAGGATGTTTATGATGGTAATGAGTATGCCCGTTCCCAGGAATATACTCGGGTAACCACTAGGTTTTCCATGATTCAAGGGACGGTTTCTTTGGTTTTTACCATTGCTTTTATCCTCCTCGGCGGTTTCAACCTTATTGACCTGTGGGCGAGGGGGTTTGGTTTTTCAACTATCATAACCGGTCTCATCTTTACGGGTATTCTCATTCTTCTGGTCTCGTTGCTCCAACTCCCTTTTTCCATCTATTCCACCTTTGTCATCGAAGAAAAATATGGTTTGAACCGGACAACTCTCAAAACTTTTATCATGGACATGGTAAAGGGTGCTGCTCTTGCCATTGTTCTTGGCGGGCCATTATTAGCCATGATTTTCTGGTTTTTTGAGAGTACCGGCAACTTGGCCTGGTTTTATTGCTGGCTGCTGGTGGTTGTTTTTTCGTTTATCATGCAGGTTGTCGCACCTGTCCTGATTATGCCATTATTTAACAAGTTTACGCCACTTGAAGATGGAGATCTTAAACATAATATTACCGAGTATGCCCAAAAGCAAAACTTTGGCTTACAGGGGATTTACACCATGGACGGCTCAAAGCGATCCGGTCGCTTGAATGCCTTTTTTACCGGTTTTGGCAGGTTTCGGCGGATTGTTTTTTTTGATACCCTGGTTGATAAACTTGCACCCAAAGAGATTGTGGCTGTCCTTGCCCACGAGATGGGTCATTTCAAGAAAAAACATATCAGGAAAATGATGGCATCCTCACTTGTCCAGACCGGACTTTCCCTTTATATTCTTTCCTGGTTTATTACCAACCCGGATCTGGCTGCGGCTTTTGGGCTGGCAGAACCGACGGTTTATGCCGGTATGGTATTTTTTGGATTTCTTTATACCCCCATTTCCACCCTGTTTTCCGTGATTGCCAATATGTTTTCCCGTAAATATGAATACGAAGCGGATCAGTTTGCGGTCAATACCAGTAATCTGGGCGAAGAGTTTGTCAGTGGTCTGAAAAAACTATGCCAGGCTAACCTCGCCAACCTTACTCCCCATAAATTTGAGGTTTTTCTCCATCACTCCCATCCACCGATACTGGCAAGGATAAGGAGTATTAAGGCTCTTTGAGATGAGAAAAGAAGACAATAAAACAAAACAGACATGGTTGGACAACTCTCTAAGAATGGCGTGGGTAAATCAGATAATCAGGGAGTATGAAGATATATGTTACTGGTACGGAGTTAAACTCAGACAACCATCTTTTGAGCTTAATGAATCCCGTTTCTGCTTTGGTTCCTGGGACGGTAAACACCGAACCCTAACCATATCTTCCCGGCTCCTCTGTGCCTACCCATGGACAACCACCATTGCTGTGCTTAAACATGAGATGGCCCATCAGATCTGTGGGGAGCTTTTTCACCGTCCCGATGAATCCCATGGCGAGCTGTTTAAGAAGGCCTGCGGGATGATAGGTCTTTCCGGCTCCATGTGCAGGGCCGGTTCCGACCTTTCAGATTCGTTTGCTGAACTCTGTGATAAACCCGATGAAATTACCGATAGAGGACGGCGGGTACTTGATAAGGTTGCAAAGCTGCTGGCGTTGTCCGGCTCTGATAATGAACATGAGGCATCCCTTGCCGTGCAGCGGGCCGGTGAGCTGTTGGAGAAGCATAACCTGAGCATGGAAG
>CAZEMY010000065.1:0-9929 GCA_964513405.1 uncultured Desulfobulbaceae bacterium | reverse complement strand
CTCCGGCGTGGGAACGCACATTATATGGAACGGGGACGATGAAGACAAAGTTACCAGAGTACAAAACCAAGATGATATGTACCATTGGTCCGGCCTCAAATTCTGAAGATATGATTGAGGCCATGATCTGTGCGGGCATGGATGTTGCCAGGCTGAACTTTTCCCATGGAGGGGTTGCAGATCATGCCAGCGTGATAAAGAAAATACGCGAGGCGGCAAAGAGATGCGGGAAATGGGTGGCAATCATGGCTGATCTGCCTGGGCCGAAGATGCGTATTGGTGAGATGGGAGAACCTGTCCAGTTATCAGGGGGTGACCGTTTTGTTTTAACCACGGAAGACATAGTCGGTGACAGTTTCCGGGTCTCCATGACTATGGAAAATCTTCCGGAGGTGGTGCGACCTGGAAACACGCTGTACCTGAATGACGGTTTGATTCAGCTCAAAGTCAAAGATGTTTCAGGGGCGGACATTGTTTGTGAAGTGGTGGTGGGCGGTGTTCTTACTTCCCGAAAGGGCTTGAATGTCCCTGGAGTTGACCTCGGAGCCAGTGCTTTTACTGAGCGTGATCGGGAATGTATGGAGTTTGCCTTTCGCCACGAGGTGGATGCAATCGGTCAGTCCTTTGTCAGCAACAGCGGGGATGTCAAGGATGCCCGGCAGGCAGCGGCTGAACTTGGGTATAATCCGTTTATTATTGCCAAACTTGAACGGACAACCGTTATTGATAATCTGGACGAGATTATGGAAGCGGCAGACGGGGTTATGGTTGCCAGGGGCGACCTTGGCATTGAAATTCCCATTGAAAGCATTGCCTCAGCCCAGAAATTGATTACCCGCCGGGCAAATATGGCAGGTAAACCGGTTATTATTGCCACCCAGATGCTGGAGTCCATGACCAGTAACCGAAGACCGACCCGGGCAGAGGCAACTGATGTTGCCAATGCCATTCTTGACGGGGCGGATTGCGTTATGCTTTCCGGGGAGTCGGCTGTGGGTAAGTATCCACTGCAGGCGGTGGCTATGCTGACCAAAATAGCAGCCTCTGTTGAGCCGTACCGTAAGGATTTGAAGCATGGCTTTGCCTGGCATGATGAATCGGCGAAAACAGATATGGGCGGTGCAGATCTGGTGGCACTCAGCATAAAAAATATTCTTCCCCTTATCAGAGTGCCGGCAGCGGTTTTTTCGCCAAGTGTCAGTGGATATACGCCCCGCCTTTTGACCAGATACAGGTTGCCGGTCTGGATTCTGGCGGTGAGCGGTTCCTGGAAGACCTGTCGGGATCTTTCCTTTTCCTATGGTGTTTATGCGATCTATGATCAGTCACACCCCAGTGACTGGACTGATTTTATTAAGGATGCTATAGATAAATTGGGGTTATCCGGTAGTTGTGTAATCCAGACCGAGGGACCATCTCCTGACCATCCTGCTATAAATCATAAAATGGAATTGATTTATCTAAATGACAGAATCCAAGTGACAGGTGACAGGGAGGATGGGGATAAGAAAATATCAGAATGCTGATTTTAGCAACAGCTACCCACTTGAAACAGCGAGGAGCCAACAAAATCCTTGAATTTTGTCGTGTAATTTAGCAAAGTCTTTATGTGTACTCAGTCCTCCTTTTTAGGATCTTGGTCGAGGTCAATGAACTTAATAACTGATCGGACTGAATGCACACTTTTATATAATTTTTTCGGCGGCGGACAAATTACCTACAGTTTCTTTATGAGCATGATATATACCCCGGAAAAGGAGGTCTGGATGAAAATAACTATTATCGGAGCCGGGGCCATGGGCTGCCTGTTTGCCGGCATGCTCTCTGGATCTGGTCAGGTCGTTCGCTTGCTTGCAAAAGAAAAGGAGCAGGCTGAAAGAATCAATAACAGGGGTATTATTATTGCGAGTTCGACAGGTCGTAGGCTTGTACGAGTCGAGGCAACCGCTGCTCCTGATGAGATTAAAGATACAGATATTGCCATTTTGTTTGTCAAGCATTCCCAGACCAAGGCTGCGGCAGAAACAGCTGCCCGCATAGTTGGCAACAGCGGCTATATTTTGACTTTGCAAAACGGTATGGGTAATGGGGAGATTATTGCTGGTTTTATTGATGAACAACGCATCCTGATTGGAACCACCGCTCATGGTGCCATGCTGCTTGGTGGGCAGGCAGTTGTTCAGCATTCAGGTACAGGGGAAACTGTGATTGGTTCTTTTTCCTTATGTGGTGACTCAAGGGCAATGTCAACAGCCAAGAGAGTGGTGGCACTGTTTTTAGAAAGTGGAATTGAGTCCCGCGTTGCTGAAAATATAAAGCCTGTACTATGGCATAAACTGTTTGTAAATGTGGGGATTAATGCGGTCACGGCCCTGACCGGTATCCGTAATGGTCAGCTTCTTGATTCTGAGCATTCCCGCCAGTTAGTAGCGGCGGCGGTTGGCGAGGCGGTGGCCGTTGCCCGCATGTTAGATATTGGTATTGATAAAAAAAAGGATACTATTATAGAGCAGGTGTTTGCAGTTGCCGTGGCAACCGCAAGCAACCGCTCTTCAATGGGGCAGGATCTTGACAGACACAGCCCCACTGAGATTGATGCCATCAACGGTTATATCGTTCGCAGGGCTGAAGAACTTAATATCCCCGTTCCCGTTAATCGGACTCTGACCGGTTTAATTAAAGTTAAGGAAAAATCATGGGAAGAAGAAGAGCGGAATCATTTTGTCCCTGATAAATAAATATAGTCTTTTATAGTTTCTCCACAAAACTTACCATGTTCTCCTGTATAGTGCGATATTGATCCAGCGAAAGCCCGGCCCCGAGAGCAACTTTCTTTGCCATTTCCGCAGTATGAAAATCCCTTGGTGCATGGGCATCTGCATTGACAGCCAGCCTGGCTCCGGTCTTTTCCGCTATTTTTGCCACATGCCCGTTGGTAAGGCTATGTCCTCCACGACCGGATAATTCAAGGAGTACACCTTTTTCAGCAGCAAGAGCAGCATCGCTTTCGCTGATAAACCCGGGGTGGGCAAGTAGATCAACTCCGGCTTCGATAGCAGCAAGATTTGTTCCGGGGGCAACCGGCTCAACCGGTGTCTCCCCGTGGGCGACCACAATCTCTGCTCCCAGTTCTCTGGCTCTTATGGTTAATCTGGCATAGAGGGCAGGGGGGACATGGGTCAGTTCCACCCCGACTATCAACCTGGTACGGGAAACGGGGTTCAGTTCCCTCGCTGCCTTGATAATTCTTGGAATAATAAAGTCAAGATTGGAAGAATCAGCATGGTCTGTGATGGCTATGGCCTGATAACCCATGACTTCAACCCGGCGAAGATGTTCGGCGGGACATAACTCTCCATCGCTGAAAAATGAATGGGTATGAAGGTCTATCATTATCTCGACACCTCAGTGAGTTGAAAGTAAAAATTAAAGTTATGATTCATGTTCGGAAAGCTCAAGAAAACTCTCGGGGCTGTTCTCGCTCGCAGTTTCTTTTTCAGCAATTAATTTGCCATTAAGAGAATGTTTACCGGCATGAATAATCTCCACCATCACTGTATCACCGGTTCGCTTAGATGTTTTTTCCTGAGAGTGAACTATTTGATTATACTTCGTTCTTCCCTTGAATCCGTTTTCGTGGACATCTTCAAGAAAAACCGCTTGGGTGGTGGAAATATATTTCCTGTTTTCTTCTAAGCTTATATTTTTCTGGAGGCTCTGAAACCAGGCAAGCCGTTCTTTTTTGACATCTTCAGGGACTTTTTCTCCAAATTCTGCGGATCTGGTGTGAGGACGGTCTGAATATTTAAAGGAAAAAGAACTGTGAAACCGTATAGTTTCAAGTAAATCCATGGTCATGTCAAAATCTTCATCGGTTTCGCCGGGAAAGCCGACAATAATATCGGTTGCCATTACTACATCCGGCCTGGCAGCTCTCAGCTGTTCAACCAGTTCAATATAACTCTCTCTGGTGTATTTGCGGTTCATCCTGGCAAGGATTCGGTTTGATCCTGATTGAACCGGCAGGTGAAAATGGGGGCAGAGGTTATCAATTTCAGCAAAACACTCAATCAATTCTCTTGAAAGATCTTTGGGGTTGGAAGTGGTGAAACGAAGTCTTTCAAGGTTTGGCAAAGGTGCTATCTGGCGAATTAAATCAGAAAAACTAACCTTCTTATTGCCGGCAACCGCATTGGTCTGACCATAGGAGTTGACATTCTGACCAAGCAGAGTGATCTCTCTTACACCTTTATCGACAAGGATGCGCACTTCTTCGATAATGTCAGCAACCGGTCTGCTGATTTCCCGTCCCCTCGTTGCCGGTACCACGCAATAACTACAGTAATTATTACATCCCTGCATGATGGTGACAAACGCAGAGACAGGGGATTGTTTGGGAGCAGGGGAGGCGGGGGGAGATGAGCCTGCAAACAGTTTTTGAAACGGGGGTATGGAAAAAGAAGGGGATATGTCTGTTGCCAACTCCCTTTTGCTTTGTCCCGAAATCAGTCGTTCCAGCATCTCTGGTAATTTGTAGATTTGCTGGGTACCGGCAATGAGATCAACAAACGGAGCCCGTCTGATGATTTTTTCACCTTCCTGCTGGGCCACGCAACCAAGCACTCCTATTTTTACTTTCTTTCCTCTTTCGCCATTTTTTTTAAGGGGATGCAGTTGGCCAAGCAAGCTGTACACCTTCTGTTCAGCCTTGTCCCGGATGGAGCAGGTGTTAATGAGAATAATATCCGCATCCTCAGCTATTGCGGCAGGGTGATAACCATGACCAATTAGCGTCTGAGCAACAATTTCAGAGTCGCGGACATTCATCTGACAGCCAAAGGTTTTTATAAAAAATTTCAATTGTTGTTGCTCATTATTCATAAATCTTATATCCCGGGCAATTGCAGAGAGCAAGCCATATAACTCCTTAAGCAGGGAAGGGTGAGTGGTAATAAAAACCAACCCCTCCTTACGATCAACGGTGGTCAGGAGACCAAGCCCATCATAACCCTCAAGAATATACTTAAGCCAGACAATTTTAACAGGCTTGATTCGCAGGTATATTTCTACCATATCAGCGGGCATCAGACTTTAAGGTTAGTGTCAATATCACCAAGAAGATCCTTATGGCTTGCAAGTACCGGCTGGACAACCTCATTGATATAATCTTCAACCTGTTCAGCACTGCGACCGGTAAACTCACGATAATTGCCAATCATCCCACCAAGTTCATCCATGGTAAAAGGAATCCGCTTGTCATCACCAAGCCGCTCAAGGAGATCATTTTCCTTGCCCTGTTCCTTGACTATCAAACCGGCTGTAACAGAGTGTTCACGGATAACCTCGTGCATTTCCTGTCTGCTTTTTCCCCGTTCCACACAGGCCATGAGAATTTTCTCCGTGGCCATGAAGGGCAGTTCAGAACGGAGATATTTCTCTATTTGTTTCGGATAAACAACCATATCGCTGGTTATATTCAAGTATAACTTCAGGATGGCATCGCTTAAGAGGAAGGTCTGGGCAACATCCATTCTTCTGATTGCCGAGTCATCCAGAGTTCGCTCAAACCACTGATTTGCTCCGGTGGCAGCAAAATTGGCCGGCAGCCCCATTAGTTTGCGGGCAAGACCTGTCATTCGCTCCGAACGCATAGGGTTTCGCTTATATGCCATGGCAGAGCTGCCCACCTGATTTTTGCTGAAAGGCTCTTCCTGCATTTTCAGGTTTGAGAGGAGACGCAGGTCAACCGCAAATTTATGGGCAGAAGCCCCGACACCGGAGAGGGTTTCCGCCAGCTTCATATCAAGTTTACGGGGATATGTCTGCCCGGTAACCGGAAAAACATCGCTAAATCCAAGTTTTCGGGCAACAAGCTCATCTAACTCTCTAACCTTGCCATGGTCACCCTTAAACAACTCAAGAAAAGTAGCTTGACTGCCGATTGTCCCTTTGGCACCGCGAGCCTTTAATTGACCGGCAAAATGATCAATATACTCAAGATCCATCAGTAAATCCTGGATATAGAGAGTATTGCGTTTACCAACCGTGGTGGGCTGGGCGGGCTGGTAATGGGTGAAGCCAAGGGTTGCCATATCCTTATATTTCAAGGAAAAATCAGTAAGATTGGCAATAACATTTATAACAGCTTTTTTAATTAGAGCTAGGGCTTTACCCTGAATATGAAGATCTGTGTTGCAGACAACAAACTGCGAAGTTGCCCCAAGATGAATAATGGCTTCAGCCTTGGGGCATTGCTGGCCATAGGCAAAGACATGGGCCATAACATCATGACGGATTTCTTTTTCCTTGGCGGCAGCGAGATCAAAATCAATATCGCTTATGTTGGCTTTTAGTTCATCAACCATTTCTTTGCTGACCAGCTCAAGACCCAGTTCATATTGAGCCTCGGCAAGGGCAACCCAGCATTTACGCCAGTGGGTAAACTTATACCTCTCTGAAAAGAGATGCTGCATCTCCGGGCTGGTGTAACGGGAGACGAGCGGTTCCTGGTAGATGTCACGGTTCATGATGTTATCCTTTTATTATCTATGATTACAGCAAGGTAAATGAAAAATGCAAAATATTCTCTAAAAAACAGCCAATAGCTATGTCGCATAATATATATTATGTCTAATTTTATATTGGTGCGATTTCGCACCAATATAAAATTAGACATAATATCAGCAGATCAGCAGGCATGATTTATCAGCAGGCGTGATTTCGGATCAAAATAAAATTAGACATAATATCAGCAAATATAAACCTTTGGCATTTGGCAGGTTGATTATTTCAGTGAGTTGGCGTGATAGAGACAGCCCTTACTCCCACTCTCCTCACACCACGAAACATAGAGTTCATGAAGGAGAATGCCAAATCAACTTCCTCCACTTCGGCCAGCTCATATTCTTTTTCCATATTGAACCCTATCCCGTTGAATTCTTCACCGTTAAGGGTCAGTTTAAAGCTTAAGTGTTTATGTGAAAACAATCTTAACTTCCGTAACTGTTGTTTTCGGACAAGAAATACCGGCTCCGGATTTGCCTGACCAAATGGCTCCAGATGACGCAAAAATGGCGGGATTGCAAGGTCAACCGGATTGCTACTGTCAAAAATAAAGTCAATGTTGATTATTTTATCATTACTGAGAGATAAAGACACCTTCTCTTTAAACTCACTGTTTATTTTACCCTTAAATATCTCCAGATTATCTCTTTTCATGGATAAGCCAATCGCCTTGGCGTGACCACCAAACTGCTCAAGGCAACCCTGGCACGCTGATACCAACTCATGAATGTTTACCTCGGAGACTGTTCTTCCGGACCCCTTTATGCAATCTTTTTTAAGGACATCATCGGTTAAAACTATTGTTGGCCTGTTGAAGAGATCAACCAACCGTGAGGCAATGATTCCTATTACTCCGGGGTGCCAGCCTTCGTGGAATACAACCAGTATATCCGTATGATTGCGAACCTCTTTTTCTGCAAGCACAATGGCCTTACTTAAAATTTCCCCTTCCACTTCTCTTCTTTTGTTGTTTTGTTCATTGAGTGTTTCTGCCATCCCCCTTGCCGTTGCAAGGTCTTTGGCGAGGAGCAGCTCAAGGGGTGTTTGCGGAGACCCCATTCGCCCGCAGGCATTTATCCTTGGTCCTATTCTATAGCCAATATCTCCGCTGGTTATCTCCCCTTCCTTTAGCCCTATTATTTCACAAAGGGCAAGCAATCCTGGTCTTTGTTTTCGACTCAACACCTCAAGGCCGGATCTCACCAGGACTCTGTTCACCCCTTTTAACGGCATAACATCGGCGACTGTACCAAGGGCAACCAGATCAAGGGAATCCTTAAGGTTTGGCATGTCACCATTTTGCCAGAATCCTTTTTTCTGTAGAGATGACCTGAGTGCAACAAGGAAAAAAAACGCAACCCCTGCCCCAGAGAGTTCAGGAAAGGGAAAGGGGCAATCTTTAACTTTTGGATTAAGCAGGGCATCCGGCTCTGGACAGATTGGCGGTACTTCATGATGATCTGTCAGGATGACATTATAACCAAGTCTGCGACACTCAGCTATTTCAGCTACCGCTGTAATCCCGTTATCAACTGTTACAAGCACCGCAGGAGGTGGTATTTTATCGTATAACTTTTCAATTGCAGATAAACTTAACCCGTACCCTTCCGTTAACCTGTTTGGTAGATGATAACTGGTTTCCAGGCCGATTTCAGAAAAGAAATCAACCAGTAATGCCGTACCACTTATACCGTCAACATCATAATCTCCATAAACAATAACCGGCCATTTCTCAATGAGAGCTTCCTCAATTAAATGAACGGCTTTGTTCATATCAGGAAACAGAAACGGGGAAGGAAGATCATTCAGTTGGGGAGCAAGAAAGGTTTTGGCCTCATCCAAGCCTGTAATTCCCCGGGCCAGCAACATTTTGGCACCGCTTAAGGGAATATTTAACCCCTGGGCCAGTTTTTGGGATATCCCTGGATAAATATTGTCCGGCAAGGGACGCAATTGATACTCAACAGATTCACTTTTGTCCATAATGCTCCGCAGTTAATCAGGGTTGTTTATTCATGAAAATGTCAATATCAGCCATCATTTTGTCCCTCATCGTCCGCTCATACCAGTTAAGAGCCGGAAGACGGCGAAACCAGGTCATCTGTCTCTTGGCATATCTTCTCGTGTCGCGGGAAAGATTGGCAACCATTTCCTCATTGCTCCAGATTCCGTCTATGAGTTGATTGGCATGCCGGTAACCTATGGACTGCATAGGTGAAGACTCAGGTTTATAACCCATTTCCCGTAGTTTTTCCACCTCTTCTATTAATCCTTCTTTAAGCATAATCTGGCAGCGATGCTCAATCCTTTTATAGAGTAATTCCCTGTCACAGGTAAGTCCTATTTGTAACATTTTTTTAAAGCTGACAGCAGGCGGGTTGTTTTTTTGAGTGGCAAGGTGGGTTGACCAGGGAATATCCGTGGAATAAAATATTTCCAGTCCCCGGAGTACTCTCTGCTTATCATTGGGGTGAACTCTTTCCCCGGAAACAGAATCAAGGCGGCAAAGTTCCGTATGGAGGAAACTCAAACCTTTGCTGTCTAACTGTTCCTGCAACCCGGCTCTAACTTCATCCTTTACCTTGATGTTCTCAAATAACCCGTTGATTAAGGATGAAAGATAAAGACCTGTCCCCCCGGTTACAAGAGGAATATTACCTCTTCCATTGATTGCTTTTATAGCTTCAACACAGTCTCTGACAAAACAGGCTGCATTATACTGCTTATCGGGAGTTATAATATCAATTAGATGATGGGGAACCTGGGACAGCTCTTCCTTTGTTGGTTTGGCTGTGCCTATATCCATGTATTTATAGACCTGCATGGAGTCCATGGAGATGATTTCACAGGTAAACAGCTCATTTATTTCAAATGAAAAAGCTGTCTTGCCAATGGCTGTAGGCCCAATTAGAACCAATACCGGCTCGCTGATTACCACTGGCTTGTCAATAGTCATTTATTTAAACGAGACATATTCCGATATTTTCCGGATTGTCTTTACTCCTATGCCATGGATATTTTTTAGTTCACGGCTATCTTCAAAACTGCCGAATTCATTTCTGTACGCAATTATTCGTTCAGCCGTCCGGGGACCTATTCCGCTTATAAGTTCAAGATCAGAAGCGGTTGCCTGGTTGATATTCATTGGCTGGTTAAGGAAAAAGGATAGACGGATAGTTGGGTCTGGGAACGCCCCTCCCCTGCCTTGTTTACCCCCGTCTTCCAGAACGGAAAAAACTTCCCTGCCGGGTAATTTCCCAGTCTCTGTTGTTGATGAATCAGATAAATATGCCCCGAGGTTGAACAACAACAGTACCGCGAAAATAAGACAAAGAACAAGCTGCTGCTTGTCCTTTGTCTGCGGA
>CAZEMY010000064.1:0-9935 GCA_964513405.1 uncultured Desulfobulbaceae bacterium | reverse complement strand
GATCTCAAACGGGAGTGTGGAAGAGGTGAACCTTGAATTTTCCGGAGACCTTGCCGAGCAGGAAGTAGGGCCGATTACAGTGGCTTTTCTGAAAGGATTGTTTACCCCTATTATTAAGGATGCGGTTAATTTCGTTAATGCCCCTCTGATTGCCAAAGAACGCGGTATTAAAGTGGTTGAGTCAAAAACAAGCCGAGCCGCTGATTTCACCAGTATGCTCAGGGTGACGGTTAAAACTGCCAAGGGCGAAAATGTTTTAGCCGGAACTGTATTTGGCAAAAAAGAACCCCGTCTGGTCAGGCTGAACTCGTTCCGCCTTGAAGCGTTGCCGGCTGGCCCCATGTTACTTGTATATAATGTGAATGTCCCCGGTGCAATTGGTGCTTTGGCGACAACTCTTGGAGCAGAGGGGGTTAATATATCCAGAATGACTGTGGGGCGTGAGGAAAGCTCAGACAGGAATGTTATTTTCCTTAACACTGACAGGGCAGTTGAAAGTGAACTGTTAAACAGGGTGGCTGGATTGGAAAATATTAACGATGCCATGGTTCTGGAACTGCCCCCATATATCGGGCGACCTTAATAATTTTATTGTGGTTACACTTGCAGGGCATGGTCTGTCGCCGAGTAATGAAAATGTGACTTTTGGTTGTTTACATCCTGGAGATTGCGACATCTTATAAAGGTATCCATATGAACGAAACGGAAAATAAAATAGAGGCTGGGGTAGGGGATGGGCAGAGAAGTTTCGTTATGCCGGAAGTTACATTTGCCTCATTGATTCTCTCATTTAACACCTCGGCACTTTTTCACATGGGGGAAGTTTCCGATCCTGAATCCGGTGAAAAAGTTGTTAACCTCGATATGGCGAGAAATGCCATTGATACTCTGGCACTTCTTAAGGATAAAACCAGTGGTAATCTGGATTCTGACGAGGAAGAGCTACTGATAAGAGTGCTTTATGAGTTGAAAACCCGCTTTGTTCGGGTCAGCAGGTGACAGGTACCAGGTTTCAGGGGACAGGGGGCATAGTTGGAAACTTTAAACTGTAAACCTGAATCTGAACATATAGAGCTGACAGCTCCCGCCAAGATAAACCTGTATCTTAAAGTCCTTGGTCGCCGTCATGATGGTTATCATCTGCTGTCAACCCTTATGCAGAAAGTATCCTTGTACGACAGCATAGAGATGGAGAGGGCTTCAGGTAGAGTTGTTCTTGAGTGCCCTGATAGTAATTTGCCGGTGGATGATACCAATATAATGATTAGGGCGGCAAGGATGTTTTTTGAAAAATTCAGGGAGCGGTTGCCGGCAGACCCTGGAATCAGCATGGTACTCCATAAAAATATCCCTGTTTCTGCTGGTCTTGGCGGAGGCAGCAGTGATGCGGCAACAGTCTTGAATGGTCTGAACAGGCTTTACCAAACCCGGTGTTCAGAAAAAGAACTTGCCGCACTCGGGGTCAGTATCGGGGCAGATGTCCCTTTTTTTGTTTATAATCATTCTGCCTCCTGGGCAACAGGTATAGGCGAAGAACTTACTGCGGTACCAGGTTTGGCTTCAAGCTTGCTGCTTCTTGTTAATCCGGGATTCTCTGTGTCTACGAGGTGGGTATACGAAAAATTATCATTGACAATTGGAGAAAATCTTTATAGCCTGTCAAATTCCCGCTCTCTATATAAAATAGAAGAAGTGGAATCCTTTTGCCAAGAACATTATTTCCGCCCATCTGAGGTAAGTAATGATCTCGAATCCGTGACCTTGGGGGCTTTTAAGGAGCTGAAAGGTATTAAAGAAGATCTTGTTTCTTCCGGTGCAGTCAGTGCATTGATGAGCGGTTCCGGGCCGACTGTTTTCGGGGTATTTGCGGAAAATGATTATTTGAGGGCAGAGCAATGTCTATTAAAGATGAAAGAGTTGTATAGGCAGGCTTTTCTTGTTGCTCCTCTTTCAGGGAAAATGTCATAGAACAGGGTTGGGGCGTCGTCAAGCGGTAAGACACAAGGTTTTGATCCTTGCATGCGGGGGTTCGAATCCCTCCGCCCCAGCCATTTTTTTTGTTTTCCGGTTTTGGATTCCCCTTTACCTCTCACCTTTAACTATATGATGAGACGCTGATATGCCGAACATTATGAAAATATTTACCGGTAACGCCAATCCGGCGATTGCCCGGGAGATTTGCGATTATCTTGCCGTACCTCTTGGCGAGGCTGAGGTTAGAAAATTTTCTGATGGAGAGATATTTGTAGAAATAGGTGAAAATGTTCGCGGAATGGATGTCTTTATCATTCAGCCCACCTGTACGCCGGTAAATGATCATCTTGTGGAACTGTTGATCATGATTGATGCTATGCGCAGGGCATCCGCTCGCAGAATTACTGCGGTAATGCCATACTATGGGTATGCCCGTCAGGACAGAAAGGTCAGGCCCCGTGTGCCGATTACAGCCAAGGCTGTGGCAGAAATGCTCATGGCTGTGGGGACGCGCCGGGTATTGTGTATGGATCTTCATGCCGGTCAGATTCAGGGCTTTTTTAATATACCTGTTGATAATCTTTATGCGGCTCCTATTCTCCTTAAACATATTAGGGCAAACTTTGATAATGTGGTCATGGTTTCCCCGGATGCGGGCGGGGTTGAGAGAACTAGGGCTTTTGCAAAACGATTGGATGTTGATCTCGCCATAATTGACAAAAGGCGGCGAAAGGCTAATGAGTGTGAGGCCATGAATGTAATCGGTGATGTTGAAGGAAAGACAGCGATTCTTCTTGATGATATGGTGGACACTGCCGGAACCCTTTGTGGTGCTGCTATGAGGCTCAAGGAAAGTGGAGCCAATGAGGTTCATGCCTGTTGCTCCCATGCGGTACTCTCCGGTCCGGCCATAGAGCGGTTGAATGCATCTTGTCTGAAGTCTCTGGTGGTAACCAACTCCATACCACTTGGGGAGAAGGAAAGTAAATGTGACAAAATAGAGGTTTTGTCCGTTGGTGAATTACTTGGCGAAGCTATCAAAAGAATTCATGGTGAGGATTCGGTAAGTTTTTTGTTTGTTTGAATGGCAGAAGTCAGAAACTTTTAGAGATAATGGTTTAATATATTATTGGTTTTTCAGGTTTTTTAATTTATTTTCATAAACAGGCAGGAGCCTGTAGAGGGGAGGAGTAATATGATACAGGTAACAATGCCGACAACCGTTCGTTCGGTTTTTGGAAAAGGTCCCATGCGGCAGTTAAGGATGGATGGTAAGACCCCGGCGGTACTGTATGGTAACGGGTCGGAATCATTGGCTCTGGAATTTGATGAAGGGGTTATTTTTAAAAATCTTTTGTTTATTCAGAGACGCAATGCTGTGGTAGAACTTGAAGTGGAAGGTGACAGTAAGGGTACCAGGCAGGTGATTATTCAGGAAATCCAGCAAGATCCTGTTACGGGCAAATTGGTTCATGTGGATTTCATGGAAATTGAAATTGATAAACAGAGAACTTTTACCGTACCCATTGAGTTTACTGGTGCGGCCCGCGGTGTTGATCTGGGCGGTGAGTTGCAGGTGTTCAGGGATAAAGTTAAGTTACGGGGACTCCCCATGGATGTTCCGGATTCCATAGAAATTGACATTACCGAGCTGGATCGTGGTGAAGCAGGAGTTCTGCTCTCAGACATTGCTCTGCCTGACAATGTGGAAATGCTTGAAGACACCACAGTTACTTGCGTAACTGTGTATTAGTAACTTGTGTAAATGTTCGGCTATCACCCCATTTTTGCCCTATTCGCCTCACCCGCATATGAATAGATATAGCGGGAGAGGCGAATAGAACAAACCTGGGGCAATATCCAAACATTTAAGAAAGCGTAGTTTTCAATGGTTTCTCACCAACCCAAATATTTAGCAATTTGTAATCTTTTTGTTTGTAATTTATTTAATGTGCATTCCTAAGGTCGGGAGTTATCCCGGCCTTTTTTTTGTTTTTCAGGAGTATGGCCGTTCAATTATGCGAGTTCCTCTAAAGCTGCTAAAAGCGGTGAACAGGTATGGCTGAGTCTGACTTTCTAATTGCGGGACTTGGTAACCCCGGTTCAGAATATCGGTTAACCCGTCACAATATAGGATTTATGGCAGTTGACCACTTTGCCGAAACAAATAGGTGGCCGATAGACAGCCCTAAGTTTGATGGAATTTATTGTCGACAAAGGTCGGGCGGTAAGCAGGTCGTGTTACTCAAGCCCGAAACCTATATGAATCGTTCCGGTTACTGCGTTGCCTCTTTTGTTAATTTCTTTAAAATACCTCTTGCCAATATACTGATTATTCACGATGACCTTGATCTCGTTCCCGGGCGGGTTAAGGTGGTGGCGAAAGGGGGGAGCGGTGGGCATAACGGTATCCGTTCCATCACCGAGCAGCTTGGGAGTGGTGATTTTTGCAGGGTTAAAACGGGTATTGGCCGGCCTGGTATTGCCGGACACAGCGATGCCATACCTGTCAGTAACTTCGTTCTTTCAAAGCTTACAGTTGAAGAACGCTCAGATTTTGAAGATGTCTTTTTGCTAACTGACCAGGCAATTGAATTGTTTATTTCCCAGGGTATTTCCCGTTGTATGAATGAGGTAAACAGCAGGAAAAATGAACAATGAGGGTAACCTTAGAGTGGTTTTAAAAAGCTCAGACAGCAGAGACTTGTTACCAGTTAAAAAAGACCTGCCGGCAATAGATATATAAGTAGTGCTTTTCTTTTTCTACGAAATATGATATACTACTTGGCAGTAAGGGATTTATTGTTGGTCGCTTCATATATTTTTTGATTCAATATATATCATTTTGTGATTTTTCGGTTAGACTTCCTGCCCCCATTTTAGAGTGGGCATTATCCTTTTTTCAAAAAGTTTTCAGTTTAAGAAAATATCTATTGGAAAATGCACGGGCTTGGCATTTTCTGCCTGATTTTATTTTTGTTATCTTTATCTTTATTAGGAGGAAGGTGTGTTTTCAGCGGGAGATATGGCTGTATATCCGGCCCATGGGGTTGGCTGCATCAAAGCAATTGAAACGCAGACTGTGGGTGGCGTTGACCAATCCTTTTATGTGATGAAGATTATAGATAACGACATGACTATCATGATTCCGACAGGAAACAGCGAAAATGTTGGTCTCAGAGCCATAATTTCCAAAAAAGAGGTGGTCAAGGTTATTGATATTCTTAAAGAGCGTGATTTTGAGGTCAGCTCCCAGACCTGGAATCGCCGTTATCGTGACTATATGGAAAAAATAAAGACAGGTTCAGCTTATGAAGTTGCTGTTGTTTTGAGAGACCTGCTTATCTTGAGGACAGACAAGGATCTTTCTTACGGAGAAAGAAAAATGATGGACACCGCAAAGAACCTGTTGGTTAAAGAACTATCTCTTGCCCAGGAGATAGAAGAAGAAAAAGTTGAGAAGCAGTTGGATAAGTTGTTTGCCTGATCTTACAACCTGCTCTATTATCATCTGCTTAATAAAAACCAAAGGATGAATGTACAAGTCTCCGCAGAGCAGGTCGGTCAGCGTCTTGACCATTTTCTTGTTCGTCAACTGCCTGATTTCTCCCGGGCTTACTTGCAAAAATTGATTCTTTCCGGTGCGGTTAAGGTAAATAATAACGCTGTTAAGGCTGGTTATAAACTGTGCAGCCGAGATATTGTTATCCTTGAATTCCCTGAAAAGCAGGTAGTTGAATTAATTGCAGAACCCGTGGACTTTTCTGTTCTTTATGAGGATGAGGATCTGCTGATTGTCAATAAGCCCGCAGGACTGGTTGTTCACCCAGGTGATGGAAATCGGCAGGGAACTCTTGCGGGTGGGTTGCTATATCGTTATGGCCCATTGTCAGGTTATGACTCTGATCGTCCGGGGATCGTTCATCGCCTTGACAAAGATACATCGGGCATACTTGTTGTGTCTCGTACGGTCGCTGCTTTAAGTGGGCTTGGAGAGATTTTCAGAAACCGCCAGGTCGTTAAAAAATATCATGCTCTTCTTCTGCGTCATCCTGGCCGGGACACTGGCAGATTGGTTGCCCCTATTGGTCGGCACCCTGTAAGCAGAAAAAAAATGGCTGTCCGTCCTCAGGGGCGTTACGCGGCTACCTGCTGGTCGGTTGAGAAACGCTGGTCGGGCTTTAGTCTTGCCGAGATAATTATCGAGACCGGTCGTACTCATCAGATTCGTGTTCATATGGCATCACTGGGAAGTCCGGTAGCCGGAGATAAACTTTATGGCGGGTTAGTAAAGTCAGAAGAAGGGAGAAGGTTGATGATTGGTCGGCAATTGCTCCATGCTTCAACTATCAGTTTTAAGCATCCTGTTTCAGGGGAAGATGTCTCTTTTACTGCCCCTCTGCCTGATGACATGCTTGGAGTTATTGAAAAGTTAGGGGCTTCCTTGTAGTAAACATCTGGGTTGGGTAGAGACAAGGGTGCCTTGTCTGTACAGTAGACTTCGAGTGCAGACTCCGTGGATAGCCGAACATTTACTCCTTGTAGGCGGGCATGATAATTGGAATAACAGGAGGTATAGGTTCCGGAAAAAGCAGGGTGGCCGGCTACTGGTCAATGATGTTTTGTTTGAAACTGTTGAGTCTTGACGAGATTTGCAGGCAACTGCTGGTAAAAGAAAAACCTGGTTGGCTGGCAATAAAAAATGAGTTTGGAGACAAGTTTTTTTCTGCGGCTTATGGCGAGCTCGATCGTAAAAAATTACGGCGGGAAATTTTTGCTGATTCTGCTTTGAGGGGCAGGGTTGATAGTTGTCTCCATCCTCTTGTTAAGGAGGAAATGACAGGTATCTGTAAAAAAGGTAATAAAGGTACGGTATGGCTTGTTGAAATACCGCTTCTGTTTGAGGCGGGTTGGCAGAGTGAAGTGGATCTGGTTGTTGTTGTCTATGCGGATATATCAACGAGGGTTGCCAGGGTAGTGGGTAGGGATGGTGTGTCTGATAGAGAAGCTCTAAAGGCTATAGATGCCCAGAAAACCATGGAAGAAAAAGTTGAAAAAGCTGATTGTGTTATAAAAAACAATGGCTCGTGGCTTGAGACATGTCGGCAGGTATTATCCCTTGGCCGGTTGCTCGATAAAAAATATTGAATATTTATTAAAAAACTCTTGACAGCACGCTCGTAAACAAATAATTAGAGGAATACCTTTGTTTGTTTGCAGGTAACTGCACTTCAATTTGTTATTTCACTGTCAGTGACGAGCTTCAGGCGTTATTTCCCTGTTATTTGATTTATTGGAAAATAAAAGATTTTATGAGCCCCATGTATCTTTCGGGGTTTTCCCTGCCCCTAAGGGCATTATATCCTGTCTTATTTGCCTCCCGGACCAATAATATTTAATATGATCCATAGATAGTATATTTTTTTAACTTGTCGAAAAATAAAAGTTTTTGTGAGAATAGTTTCTATCGGTAAATTCTATTGCCCTGATGGAGCCTGGGTAAATAATCGTGTAACCGTTCGACTATCACCCATTTTCGTCCGATTCGCCTCCGGCACTCAGTTTTGTTTTCAAATACTGAGGTCGTGTCACAGGTCTGAGTGCCGGATAAGAGGTCGTCGTTTTGCACAGATTTCTCACCAGCCCGAATATTTACATATCGTGTCCTATTGTAACACAACATCCCAGCATGTTGCCGGGATGTTATATGTGTCATTATGCCTGGCCACAGTGCAAGGCATGGTGTCATTTTTATTTTGCACTTTTTAAAGCGACCTGAATGGAGGAACCCCCGGTCAATGAACCCAAATGAATTTAAGAATAAAAAAATTAAGGAACTTGTCGCTCTTGCAGCCTCTTTGAATATAGAAGGATATTCAACCATGCGCAGGCAGGAGTTGATCTTTGCCATTTTGAAGGCGAAAGCCGATGAGACTGGAAAGCTCAGGGGAAGTGGTGTTCTGGAGGTTCTTCAGGACGGGTTTGGTTTCTTGCGGGCCCCGGATTACAATTATCTTCCCGGCCCCGATGATATTTATGTCTCGCCGTCCCAGATCAGGCGATTGAACCTGCGTACCGGTGACACCATTGAAGGTGAGGTTCGTTCTCCCAAGGACAATGAGCGCTATTTTGCCCTTTTGAAAGTGGATAGTATTAACTTTGAACCACCGGCTGCAGCCAAGAATAAAACCAACTTTGTTAACCTTACCCCTCTTTATCCGGAAGAAAGGATAGATCTTGAATTGGAAGCCAATAACTTTTCCACCAGAGTTCTTAATATTGCCGCTCCGCTGGGCAAGGGACAGCGGGGGTTGATTGTGGCTCCACCAAGAACCGGAAAAACGGTGCTTATGCAGAAGATTGCCAACTCCATCGTTCATAATCACAAGGAAATTAAACTGATTGTTCTGCTGATTGATGAGAGACCGGAAGAAGTTACCGATATGCTCAGAAATGTTGATGCCGAGGTTGTGAGTTCCACCTTTGATGAACCACCGCAGAGGCATATTCAGGTTGCGGAAATGGTCATTGAAAAGGCCAAAAGGCTGGTTGAACATCGCCATGATGTGGTTATTCTTCTTGACTCCATCACCAGACTGGCAAGGGCATATAATACCGTAACTCCGGCTTCCGGCAAGATTCTCTCCGGTGGAGTTGAGGCCAATGCCCTCCATCGTCCCAAGCGGTTTTTTGGTGCTGCCCGTAATGTTGAAGAAGGCGGTAGCCTGACTATTCTGGCAACCGCCCTGATTGATACTGGCAGCCGGATGGACGAGGTGATTTTTGAAGAGTTCAAGGGTACCGGGAATATGGAGATTGTTCTCGATCGGAAAATGGCTAACAGGCGTATTTATCCGGCCATTGATATGCAGAAATCAGGAACCCGCAAGGAAGATTTATTAGTGAGTGCGGATGAGCTGAACAGGATATGGCTATTACGCAAGATACTCTCATCCATGAATCAGGGGGCTGCCATGGAGTTTTTGCTTGATAGAATGCGGCAAACTAAGGATAATGCGGAGTTTTTTGCGACCATGAACCGGTAAGGTGATTTTTTTCTTTTAAAATATAGCGGATGTGATTATAGTGTCTTTCTTTTTTTTGAGGTTACTGTTATCTGTAAAGGTTCTTCTGTCTGAATGACACCATAGTTTAATATGAAGTATGACAATTAGGAGTAATAAATAATGAAAGCTGATATTCATCCCGAATACCACCAAATCAAGGCGTCTTGTGCCTGTGGCCATGAAGTGGAATTCGGTTCTGTTAAAGACGAAATGAAGGTTGAAATATGTTCAGCCTGCCATCCCTTTTTTACCGGTAAACAAAAGTTGATTGATACCGCCGGAAGAATTGAAAAGTTTAACAAGAAATACGCCAAGTTTAATAAGAAAAGCGACAACTGATTTCTTGTAAACATTCGGATTGGTGAGAAACCAGTGAAAAACTACGCTTTATTTTGGTAAATCCACATTGTTACGAGGTGTATGTGATAGTGTGGATTTTTGTTTTGTTCTTCTCGGTACTCCTCTTCCGTAAATATTCTGGTTGGTGAGAAATCAGTGCAAAACCATGACCTCTTAAATGTTTGAAAATCTGTCCGATATTAACGAAAAACGGGAAACTCTGGAGATGCAGCTCTCTGACCCTGATCTTGTCAGTGATCAGAGGCGTTACCAGGAGATTGTTTGCGAACATTCCCGCGTGGCAAAGCTGAGTGAGCTGTACAACCGCTACGAGTCGGTATGCCAGGACTTAAAGGATAACCGGGAGTTGATTCAGGATGAGGAGCGGGAACCGGAACTGGCAGAACTTGCCAGGGATGAACTTGGTGAGTTGAGCGAGCAGAAAAACTCTCTTGAAGAGGAAATTTGCATTCTTCTCCTTCCCCGTGACCCCAATGACGAAAAAAATACTCTTCTTGAGCTCAGGGCTGGTACTGGTGGCGATGAGGCTGCCCT
>CAZEMY010000063.1:0-10075 GCA_964513405.1 uncultured Desulfobulbaceae bacterium | reverse complement strand
GGGAACAGGAAATAATTGAGCTTTTCTTTAAAAAAGTCTCAACCCCAAGGGCCGAAGCAATTCTGGCAGTTCCCATGGTGGGCAGAACATGATTAGGGCCTGCCACATAATCTCCAACTGCCTCCGGGGTATAGGAGCCAAGAAAAATCGCCCCTGCATGACGAACCTTTGTCAGCAACCCCCAGGGGTCGGCGACCTGGAGTTCAAGATGCTCAATGGCAATCAGATTGGCAATTTTAATGGCATCTTCCAGGTCATCAACCAGAAGAACCGCCCCCCGCTCTTCTATGGCTGTGCGGGCAATATCCGCCCGTGCCAGAGAAACAATCTGCTTTTCCAGCTGGGACAGAGTCTCTTTTGCCACTGCCTCATCGGTACAGATGAGTAGAGCCAGAGCTTTGGGATCATGCTCCGCCTGGGCCAGCATGTCGGCAGCAATAAATTCAGGATGGGCATCGCTGTCAGCCACGATTAAAACCTCGCTTGGCCCAGCCAGCATATCTATCCTGACCCTTCCCATGACCTGCTGCTTGGCCTCAGCTACAAACTGGTTGCCGGGACCGACAATCACATCCACCCTGGGGATGGTTTCGGTGCCAAAGGCAAGGGCTCCAATTGCCCAGGCAGAGCCGGTTTTATAAACCTCCCGTATACCAACCTCCCTGGCTGCCACAAGCAGAGCCGGATTAATCCCGCCTGTTTCATCCGGTGGAGTCACCATAACTATCCGGGAAACCCCGGCAATAACAGCGGGGATACCGTTCATCAGGACAGATGAGATTAGAGGCGTAGAGCCGCCCTGCCCCCCCGGCACATACAGACCTGCCGAATCAACAGGCCGCACTAAGCGACCAACAATGGTTCCGTCTTCCCGGGTGGTTATCCAGGACTCTTCCATCTCCCGTCGGTGAAAGTCACGGATACGGGTTGCGGCAAATTTAATTGAGTCAATAACCTCCCTGTCAACAAGAGATTCAGCGGCAGCAAACTCCTCATCTGTAACCCGTATCTGCCCAACTGTCATGGCAGGAGCATCAAATTTACGGGTATATTCAAGCACTGCCTGATCCCCGTCTGCCTGTACTTTGGCAAGAATTTCCCTGACCACTTCCCGGCAGTCGGAATTATCCATGGAAAACCTGTTCGCCAACTGGTTTACAAGCTCCTGCCCGGAGATCTCTCCAGCTTTTTCAAATCTTATTTTCATGTTTCCCAATCTTGCCTGTATATAATTAGGGTATAATTAGATATTGCCATTACTCTATGTGTTCTTTTTATGCATAATCGCAGTACTCGACAAAATCAGTGGTCTGGATATTCATATAAGAGAAAGGTTTAGGTGCGTAGGTCGTATTAGCGTATACAACGCAAAAAGATGATAAACAGAAAAGACTGCAATCAAACCTAAAAAATATATAATGGCAAGTCCTTAGCGTAATCCGACTCTCACCGTGTTGTCGGATTACGCTAAGGACTTGCTGTGTCGGTACTTTTAGGTTATTTTTAGTTTATCGTGTTTTCTATCTTCATTCTTATTTACGCTAATCCGACCTACGGAAACCAGCTTATGTCGAATATCCAAATCAGTGGTGCGTCTTTTTGCATACACTGGTTTTTTAGTTACAACCATTTTGCCCTTTGACCTCATTTTTTATTTCATTCCATGAAACACCTTTTACTACTCCAGATTCAAGTTCGGAAAACCTTTTTTCTGCCAATTCTGCCCAAGCATCATCAACTTTTTCATCATGCTTTGTCTCAAGTGAAGAAATAAGACAATGAGCAACTAAAGCTTTTTCTCCAAAAGAAAGTCCTTCAATGTTTTCAATAATTTGTTTTAGTTCTACTGACATTATACAACCTCCTGATATTTAGTTTCCCATTCCGAACAAAGTATAATGCACCTGGAAGGAAAGCTGCCCCCGGTTTCCTTCAGAATTGTCGTTTGATATTTTTATGACATAACAGTTCATATGATCTTTCTTCCACGGGAAATCCCCTCACCGCCCCAAGGGAATGTAAAATTAATAACTTCCCGATTTCCTCGTTCCCACGCAGAGCGTGGGAACGAGGAAAATCCAATCTTTTATTTAAAAATCACAACCCATACTGATTTATCCCAGTTCTAACCAGGGCATTGCCAAACCGCCTGTCGAAGGTGGCGATAATCGTTCCCTTTGTTTTCAGGCAATAGGCTGCAAGAACGGCATCCCCATAATCGGGAAAGACTTCAGGCCAAAGTGAAAGCAGTGCTTTCATATCCAAGTCAGATGTATAAACGACCCCGGGCATGGCAATAAGATCAGCAACCATCTTATGAATCCGTTCTGCTTTCAAGCCGTACACATTAATCAAAACATAAACAAACTCGCTGACAACATGATGATGACATATAATTTGTTTTTTTAATTGCCGGGCATCGCCAAAAAGCGAAGCTATCTTCTCCTGTTGAACAAGATTGCGATCAGTGACAAAAGAAAGCAGACAATTGGTATCAATAATAATTCTTTTCATCTGTACTTGTCTGACCGGTTTTTTCTTGCCTGCTGAATATCCTCTTCAATATTACCGGCTCCAGGGCGAATTGAGTTTCTGTGCTGCAGGAAATCAGCTTGAACAGAGGTTACAATAATACGACCATCTTTAACTTTCCAATCCAAGGTATCACGCACCGAAAGGGAAAGTTGTTCTCTGATTTTCTTCGGAATTGTCGTTTGATATTTTGACGATATAACAGTTTGCATGATTTTTCTCCACGATAATTTTCTTACCTTTTCAAGGTAGTGTAAGAAAACAAGCCGTAGGTCGGATTAGCGTAAATAAGAATTAAGATAGAAAACACGATGAACTAAAAATAACCGAAAAGTCCCGATGTCGCAAGGTCTGAGCGTAATCCGACGTAAATATTCGGGTTGGTGAGAAATCAGTGCAAAACGACGACCTCTTAAATATTTGAATATTGCCCCAGGTTTGTTCGATTCGCCTCTCACGCTATATTAGTCATATGCGGGTGAGGCGAATCGGACGAAAATGGGGTGATAGTCGAATATTTACAATCCGACAACACGGTGAGAGTCGGATTACGCTCAGACCTTGCCATTATATATTTTTGGGTTTGACTGCAGTCTGTTCGTTTATCAGATTTTTTCGTTGTCTCAGCTAATCCGACCTACGCATCTAAAACTGCCCTCTTATGTAGAATATCCAGGTACTGTCTGTATATTGTGCCATTGACGGTGGTTTAAAACAGACAGAATACAAAATTTACCCTGAGTTCCGTAGAACACCCCGAACATACCACGAAAGTCAACCCCGGTGAAACCACTTTTCAATCTCAACCTTATCAAAACTCCTTATCACCGGTCTGCCATGGGGACAATGGGAAAAGAACTCACTCTTTTCCATCTCTTCCAATAGAGCCAGCATCTGCTCTGGAGCCAGAGAGTCCCCGCCCTTGATTGCCGCCCGGCAGGCTGTGCGGGCAAACAACTCATCAATGGCTACAGGCAAGGCCCCCTCTTCTTTACTGCCCACGCTTTTAAGAGCCTCAAGACTCTGGATAAAAATTTCCTCCGGAGCCGTTCTCGCAAGCAGAGCCGGCACCGCCTTAATCACCCAGGTATCCCCGCCAAACGGTTCTGCACTCACCCCGAGATCGGCAAGTTCATCAAGCCATTGCTCCGCCAGTTCCGCCAGATCAGAAGGCAAATCCACGGTTACCGGAAAGAGCAGACTCTGGCGGGGAACTCTACCTTCAAGATAGGCATGAACCAGTTTTGTATAAATAATCCGCTCGTGGGCGGCATGCTGGTCAATCACCACCAGGTTGCTGCCCCTTACGCAGAGCAGGTAAAGATCAAAAAATTGACCGATCAGAGTTAGTTTTCCAGGGTCTCCCGTCAACTCAGGATGGGGGGTGTTAATGTCTGTGCCTGTGCCTGTGTCTGATTTTAAAAAATAATCCTGCCGGTTAAAGTCGTTTTTGACAGGTTCCGGCTCCCGGCTGGTTACACCACCATCAGATTGACTATTAGAGCTGTATTTCGGGGGCAAAAAAGGCAGGGAGCCAGAACTGTCAATTTCCCTATCCCTACGAGGTTCCACCTCTCCCGGCTGCTCTGCGTACCTGTTTCCATTTACCTCACTTTTTTCTTCCCCAGGCGAAAATAATTCATTTCTTAAATCTTCCTGATGGACATGAACCGCCCTCCTCACCACGCTGACCACAAAACGGTGTATCTCCTGACTGCGACGAAACTTTATTTCCCTTTTGGCAGGATGAACATTGACATCTATATCTTCAGGGGAAAGATTGAGAATAACCACCCCGGCAGGACTATACCCCTTCATCAAAAAACCCTGAAGTCCCTCGATGACCGCATGCCTGAGCATCCTGTCCTGCACCGGCCTGCCATTAACAAGAAGCCTTAGCTTTGCGGTTGACATGGAAACCGATTCAGGGAGAAGGAGAAAACCGTTTATCTCCATCCCCTCCTTTTCCCCTTTAGTATCGCTCAGAGATAATAATTTCCCCTGATAACGAAATACCGCCCTCACTCGTTCTTCAAGCTCCGTATTACCGGGATATTCCAGAACAATCCGACCCTGAATCTCCAGAGTGAAAGCTACCCCGGCAAAGGCAAGGGCCTGATTTTTGATAACCTCTTCAATGTGAAAAAGCTCGGTACGGGCAGATTTAAGAAATTTTTTACGAGCCGGCATATTGGCAAAGAGGTTACGGACTTCAACAATGGTACCCTTTGCACAACCCTCTTCGTGGACACCTTGAAGAGTTCCGTAACGAACCTCGGCTCTGGTTCCACTCGCCTGCTCATGAAGACGGGAAATAATGGTCAACCGGGCAACAGAACCAATACTGGGAATAGCCTCCCCCCTAAAACCCAGGGTGGCAATGGCGACAAGCTGCTCCTCATTTGTCAGCTTGGATGTAGCGTGTCGCTCAAGACTAAGGAGAACATCATCCCCGTTCATGCCCATACCGTCATCGACAATTCGCAGCAGACTTGTTCCCCCGCCTTCAACCTGAATCAGTATTCTGGTTGCTCCGGCATCAAGACTGTTTTCCAGAAGTTCCTTGACCACGGAAGCCGGTCGCTCAACAACTTCGCCGGCAGCAATCTGATTGGCAAGGTGATCGGAGAGGATACGAATTACAGACATGGCTTTTAATGTTTACGATTTTTGTTTTACGGTTTATTCTGTCACAAAATAAAGCAACAAAGAAAATACCCTGACCTTTAATACCGACTCAAAGGTTACAATTATTACCGCTTTCCATTAATTTTGTCTACAAAAGCCGCAAAAAAAACAACGACTCCCCGCAGAAAAAGTCAGAAGAAAAAACCACTGGAACACAGCCAGATTATCATTTTTCTTCTCACTACCTGCGGTTTAACGACCATTGTCATCGGTTTTGCCCTAGCCTGGCTGATCTCTTTAAATCTCCCCGACATCCGTAGTGCCGCTGATTACCGCCCTCTGGTTGCCACCATAATCCTTGACCGCAACGGGGTGAAGATTGATGCAATTTTCAAAAAAGAGTACCGGATTCTCATCCCCCAGGGACAAATGGAGCCTCTCCTTGCCAAGGCCTTTGTTGCCGCCGAAGATGCCCGTTACTTTGAGCATCCCGGTCTTGATCTCTTCTCAATAGTTAGAGCAGCCTTTAACAACCTTCGCTCCGGCAGACACAGCCAGGGCGGTTCCACCATAACCCAGCAGGTTACCAGAGGGTTGTTGCTCACCCGTGAAAAGACCTGGTCGAGAAAGATTGCCGAGGCCATTCTCAGTTACCGGTTAGAGAGAATGCTCAGCAAGGAAGAAATATTAAACATCTACCTCAACGAAATATATCTCGGGGCAGGAGCATACGGGGTGGAGGCTGCTGCCAGGGTCTATTTTTCCAAATCGGCAAAGGATCTGAACCTTGCCGAAATAGCTCTGCTTGCCGGTCTTCCCCAGTCACCCAGCCGCTATTCACCTATCAGGAATTTCAGTGCAGCCAAGGCACGGCAACGCTATGTCCTCAACCGCATGGCGGAAGACGAAATAATCACAGCCGAAACTGCTCGCAGAGCCTGGAAATATCAACTGCGGCTCAACAAATCACAAAAACATAAACACGCCTCCGGTTACTTCACGGCTTATGTCAGGATGCTTCTCAAAGAACGCTACGGGGACGAGAAAATATACCGGCAGGGATTAACCGTCTGGACAACCCTTGACAGCCGTCTCCAAACCATTGCCCGACAAAGTATCAGTAACGGCACCTTGAGCGTCCAGAAACGGCAAAACAACCGCCCAAGACCTGAAGGTGCCTTGGTTGCCATTGAAAACTCCACCGGCCGCATCCGGGCCATGGTTGGTGGCAATGATTACCGCAAAAGTCCGTTCAACCGGGCAGTGAGTGCCAGCCGTCAGCCAGGCTCCGCCTTCAAGCCATTTGTCTATGCAGCCGCATTTGAAAAGGGAATGTCTGCTGATATGGTACTTAACGACGGACCATTTTCTTTTCGTAACCGGGATGGTTCAGTCTGGCAGCCACGGAACTACTCCAACCGTCACCACGGGCCAACTACCCTCACAAATGCCCTTGTCTATTCAAGAAATATCATCACTATAAAGCTTCTCCAGAAAGTCGGAGTAAGACCGGTTATAAAACTGGCGGCAAGAGCAGGAATCGTCAGTGAAATGCTTCCGGAACTGACCCTTGCTCTTGGTTCATCACCGGCAAACCTGCTTGAGATGACCTCCGCCTACACCATTTTCCCTGCTCAGGGCTTACACCGAAAGCCCCGAGCCATTACCAGGGTGCGGGACAGAAATGGGCGGATAACCCCGTGGCCAAACCCTGCCTCGACAAGAGCTATCTCAAAACAGAGTGCTGGTGAAGTAACCTCCATTCTCCGCCGGGCTATTGCCATGGGAACCGGCAGTAAAGCTCGCGGTATTGCCGGGACAGCCGGCAAGACAGGTACAACAAATAACAATCTTGACGCCTGGTTCATCGGCTATAACAACAAACTGACCACCGGCATCTGGATTGGTCATGACAGAGGACGAAGTCTGGGCAAAAAAGAAACCGGTGGTCGAGCTGCAGCACCAATCTGGAAGAATTTCATGGAGGAGGCAGCAAGATGATAACCAGAGCAGCCAGAAACCTTGACCTTTATTTTTCAGGAACGGCTGAGGAAAAACTTAAAGTAGCTCTGAATATTTACAGCAGACAAGGTAATGAAATAATAGAGTGTAAAAATATCAATAAAACACTCTCCCGGCTCAGTGATTATGAAAAAATTTTGACTAACCAGATGAATTATATGGAGATGGGGAGCAGGTGCAGTATTTGTGCGGCGAAATCAGGGGGGTGCTGCAGTGATTATATGTCAGCAAACTCTGATGCTATCCTTCTCCTTGTCAATATGCTCCTTGAAGTAGATGTTGTTTATCATTATAATCAGGATGAATGCTGTTTCCTTGGCAGATCAGGCTGTGTTCTTACTATAAAACCCATTTTCTGCCTTAACTATAACTGCTTCCAGATTAATGAGAGTTACCCTGCCCGGCAAATAAGAAAACTTGAAAAATTTGCCGGGCAACTACTTGGCGAACAGATTATCCTTGAGGATATGCTTCTTGACTACCTGGAAAACCAATAACTATAATGGCCAATTACCCTAGGAGCCTGGAACTGAGAAAAAATACTATGGAAGATATAGGTCAAAGCTTGGAGAAACAGCTTGCAGCAATCATAGCCCACAAACAACTGACTGCTAATTTTCAACCGATAATAAACCTCCAGAGCCGCTCCATTTACGGCTACGAAGGATTAATCCGCGGTCCCGGCGACAGCCCGCTGGGCTCCCCGCAACGACTCTTTGAAACAGCAGCAAGATGCAACCGTCTCGTGGAGCTTGACCTTCTCTGCCGTAAAACAATTATAAGCCAGTTTGCCAGATTGAACCTTCCCGGCTGCCTTTTTATCAACATTGACCCTCTTACCATTGTAAGTAATAAATTCAAACCCGGTGAAACCATGAGGTTTGCCGGGAGAAACGGAATAGACAGCAACAAAATCATTATCGAGATAACCGAAACCAGACCCATAGAAAATACCGCCATAATGGAAAAGGCTGTAAACCATTATCGGAGCATGGGGTTCAGGGTGGCTTTAGATGACCTTGGTGCCGGCTATGCCGGCCTGAAACTTTGGTCGGAGATAAAACCGGATATTGTCAAAATTGATCGTCATTTTATCCAGAATGTCAATGATGACAAGGTTAAACAGGAATTCATCCGGACAATTTTAACCACAGCCACCTCATTGGGCTGCACGGTTATCACCGAAGGGGTAGAAACCGTACAGGAATATGCTGTCTTAAGAAAACTGGGAATCATCATGGCACAAGGCTATTATTTTGCCCGACCGGAGCCTGTCCCTATACAGAAAATCCCTGATAGTCTGTTCAGGAAGAAACAAAACCGCAAGGATGACCCACATTCACCGGCGGTCAAAGTAATTATCCGTCCCACCGTATCTGTGCAGGCATCTGAAACCGTACTGGCTGTGGGAAAGATTTTCACCAAAACCTCTAACCTGGAAACAATCGCGGTTCTCCATGGTGATGAGATAATGGGCATGGTGGTAAAGAAAGACTTTATGAATATCTATGCCATCCTCTACGGCAAGGAGCTGTACGGAAAAGACCATATAATCAGACACATGAACAGGAACATCATCATTGTTGACCAGAATACTCCCATTGAAAAGGTCAGCTATCAGCTGACCACCTCTATTGATCTCTACACAGAAGAGTTTATACTCACCAATAAGGGAAAACTTGCCGGCAAAGCCATGCTGATTGACCTGCTCCATCATATAACCAAAATAAAAATCAGGCAGGCCAGACACGCCAACCCGCTCACCAGAATGCCGGGTAATGTCCCCATTCAGCAGAAAATGCAGGGACTACTTGGGAAAAAAAACAATTTTACTGTCTGTTATTTTGATCTCGATAATTTCAAACCTTTCAATGATTTATTCGGGTTTGGTAAGGGAGATGAGGTGCTTCTATTTGTTGCCAAGTTGCTAAGAAAACATATAAGACAAAAAAGCAATTTTATCGGCCATGTCGGTGGAGATGACTTTATTGCTATTTTTGAAAAGGACAGTAACTGGCAGGCAACCGTTAACAAAATCATAGACGAGTTTGACAAGAGAATCAGTGGGTTTTACGACGGCAGATTAGATGACAAAAAGGTAATAGTCGCAACCGACAGGCAGGGAAAAAGATGCTCATACGGGCGGATGGGTTTGTCGGTCGGGGCAGTGGTAATAAATAAACCAGACAGAATAGATATTGACCTCTCGGTAGAAGCCGCTCAGGCAAAGCATAACGCCAAGGCTGTGCCGGGCAGTTTTCTTTATATCCATAAGCCTTTATAATGACGAATGGACATTGCACTCTCTACAAAACATCAATATCAACAGATGCTGGTATCCTTGTAATCGTTGCTGATAACCGGGGATTAAATCGGATTTTTCTTCCCCCCCACCAACAGGGCGAAAAAGACCTTTTAAGGGAAGATAAAAATCATAAACACCCGGTCATAGCAGACACGATTAAACAGCTTGGAGAATACTTTAGGAAAAAAAGAGAACACTTTAACCTTCCCATATCTCCCGTTGGCACCAATTTTCAACATGCCGTCTGGCAGCTTATCTCAACCATCCCCTATGGGAAAACAGCAAGCTATGGATCTCTTGCCGAAATAATCGGTGATCGTAACAAGGCCAGGGCTGTGGGTGGAGCCGCCCATCACAATCCACTCCCTATTATTATTCCCTGCCATCGACTTATTGGCATAAATGGCCAATTGACCGGTTTTGCCGGTGGCCTGGAGATGAAAAAACTTCTTCTTAAGCTTGAAGGGCACTTGCCAACCTGCCAATAACAAGACAAAGTAAAAAAAAAAGATTCCTCATTGTTTATGGAAAGGCAGGACAAAATTAATGACATCTTCCCTAAGGTTTTATAAGGAAATAACATATCTG